>NZ_JBHXAW010000035.1:0-22607 GCF_042726645.1 Isoptericola sp. NPDC060257 | reverse complement strand
CGGCAACAACATCCTGGTCCAGGTCTACGGCAAGGACCCCCTCGGGCGGTCCGGCTACGGCGACTCGAGGACGACGACCACGGTCACGGTGAGCGGCGGCGACTGGCGCCTCGCCGACGAGGACGGCAAGACCCTGGCCTCCGGCTCCGGCACGGAGACCTTCGCGGTCACGGTCACGGCCGGCGGACGGTCCCGGATCACGGTGAACGACAAGAGGTACTACGACCAGCTGCTGCGCATCACCTGGTCGGGCACCCGGTACTACAAGCCCACCGGGAGGACGGCGGTCGCGACGGTGTCCGGGGCGCACGGCTCGTACAAGCACGGCCGCCTCACGACGACGGCCCGCGGGGGCGTCCCCAACATCACCAACGACGTGCTGCTCAACACCGAGTACCTGTACGGCATCGCGGAGATGCCGTCGTCGTGGGGGCTCAACGGCGGCCTGTCCGCCCTGGCCGCGCAGGCGATCACCGCCCGGTCCTACGTCATGACCAAGCCGCTCCTCGCCGCGTGCCGGTGCAACGTCGTCGACGACGTGCGCGACCAGTACTACTCGGGTTGGAAGAAGGAGAGCGAGGGCACGGACGCCAGGTACGGCAAGGTCTGGAAGAAGGGCGTCGACGCCACCACGTCCAGCCGCACCAGGGCCCGGGTGCTGACGTACGGCGGCGCCGCGGTGGCCGCGCACTACTACTCGTCCAGCGGCGGGCGGACGGCGAACTCGGAGGACGTCTGGTCGTCGAGGATCGCCTACGAGCGCTCGGTGTCCGACCCGTACAGCAAGGCGGCCCCGGGCAACTCGTACGCGTCGTGGACCCGCAAGCTCACCCAGTCGCAGGCCCGCTCGCTCTTCGGCCTGTCGAACGTGCAGTCGATCAGGGTCACGGCGAAGTGGTCGAGCGGTCAGGTGCGCACGC
This sequence comes from Isoptericola sp. NPDC060257, assembly GCF_042726645.1. Classification (NCBI taxonomy): domain Bacteria; kingdom Bacillati; phylum Actinomycetota; class Actinomycetes; order Micrococcales; family Promicromonosporaceae; genus Isoptericola; species Isoptericola sp. NPDC060257. The sequence goes on along the minus strand of NZ_JBHXAW010000035.1, from coordinate 21,687 downwards.
TCACGGCCACGTCCTCGACCGGGAAGACCGCGACGGTCACGGGCAAGGCCGACACGATGCGCGCGAAGGTGGGCGCCCGCACGACCGCCGGGTCGATGCCCGCGGCGTGGATCACGAAGATCACCGCGGTGTCCTAGGGCAGGGCCCGGGTCACAGCGGGCGGGCGTCGCTCTCCAGCAGCACGGGGACGCCGTCGCGCACCGGGTACGCCAGGGGCCGGTCCGGGTCGGTCGAGCGCAGCTCGGGCTCGCCGTCCGGGCCGACGGCGTCGACCAGCTCGGCGCCCGTCACCGGGCAGCGCAGGATGCTCCGCACCCAGGGGTCGATGGAGATGGTCATGCGTCCTCCGTCCGCACGAGCGACAGGACGTCGTCGCGCACCTTCACCATGATGTCGTCGTCGGCGGCCTCGACGTTGAGCCGCAGCAGCGGCTCCGTGTTCGACGCGCGCAGGTTGAACCACCACTGCGGGTGGCCGTCCCAGTGCGCCACGGTGAGGCCGTCGAGCTCGTCCACCTCCGCCTGCGGGTAGGCCGTGGCGTACGCCTCGCGCACCCGCGCCGTCGCCGCGGTGGCGTCCGCCACCGTCGAGTTGATCTCTCCGGATGCCACGTACGGCGAGTACATCTCCGCGAGCACGGACAGCGGGTGCGGCTGCCCGCCGAGCGCGGCCAGCACGTGCAGCGCCGCGAGCATCCCGGTGTCCGCGAAGAAGAAGTCGCGGAAGTAGTAGTGCGCGCTGTGCTCGCCCCCGAACACGGCGTCGTGCTCCGCCATCTGCGCCTTGATGAACGAGTGGCCCACGCGGGTGCGCACCGTCGTCGCGCCCGCTGCCTGCAGCAGGTCGGGCACGGCGCGGGACGTGATGAGGTTGTGGATCACCGTGGGCGTGCGGCCCGCCTCGAGCTCCTTGGCCACCTCGCGCAGCCCCACCAGCGCCGTCACCGCGGACGGCGAGACGGGGTCGCCGTGCTCGTCGACGACGAAGCAGCGGTCGGCGTCGCCGTCGAACGCGAGGCCCAGGTCGGCGTCGTGCTCGACGACGGCGGCACGCAGGTCCTCGAGGTTCTTCGGGTCCAGCGGGTTGGCCTCGTGGTTCGGGAAGCTGCCGTCCAGCTCGAAGTACAGCGGGACGACGTCGAGCGGCAGCGCCGGCAGGCCGGCGGCCGTGCCCAGCACCGCGGGCACGGTGTACCCGGCCATGCCGTTGCCGGCGTCCACCACGACCTTGAGCGGCCGGATCCCCGACACGTCGACGAGGCCGCGCAGGAACGCCGCGTAGTCGGTCAGGGTGTCGACGTCGGAGACCGTGCCGGGCGTCGCCGCCGCATCGTCGTCGGAGGGGTCGGCCGCCGGGGCGTCGAGCAGGCGCTGCGCGAGGTCGCGGACGTCGGCCAGGCCGGTGTCCTGCCCGACGGGCCGGGCGCCCGCGCGGCACAGCTTGATGCCGTTGTAGACGGCGGGGTTGTGGGACGCCGTGAACATCGCCCCCGGGGCGTCCAGCGCGCCCGACGCGTGGTAAAGCCCGTCCGTGGAGCACAGGCCGATCCGCACGACGTCGACGCCGGCCGCGGTGACGCCCGCGGTGAACGCGTCGACCAGCTCCGGCCCGGACTCGCGCATGTCGTGCCCGACGACGACCCGGGTCGCGCCCTCCGGTGCCGCCACCACGCGGGCGAAGGCCGCGCCGATCGCGCGGGCCACGTCCGGCGAGAGCTGGTCGGGCACGGTGCCGCGCACGTCGTACGCCTTGATGATGTCGGCCAGGTCGATCGTCACGCCCCACAGCGTACGTGCCTGCCGCGCCCCGGGGCGGGTGGTTCTGCGGGCGGACTTCCGGCGCGGGCGGCGCCGCGCGGGCGCACGTGTGGAAGGGTGGTCCCGTGCCTGAGCTCTACCCGCTGGAGAACACGGTCCAGCACGCCGACTGGGGCTCGCGCACGCGGATCCAGGGGCTGCTGGGCACCGAGCCCGACGGCACGCCGGCCGCCGAGCTCTGGCTGGGCGCCCATCCCAGCGCGCCGTCGCGGGTGAACGGCGACGGCTCCCTGCTGGAGCTCGTGCGCTCCGCCCCGGACGCGATGCTGGGCCGCCGGGTCGCGGACGAGTACGGGCCCCGGCTGCCCTACCTGCTCAAGGTCCTCGCGGCCGAGCGGGCGCTGTCGCTGCAGGTGCACCCGAAGCCGCACGCCGCCCGCGCCGGGTTCAACCGGGAGAACCGGCAGGGCCTGCCCCCGGGCGACCCGGGCCGCTCGTTCCACGACGACCAGCACAAGCCCGAGATGGTCGTCGCGCTGACCGAGTTCGAGGGGCTGGCCGGGTTCCGGGCGCCGCGCGCCGTCCTCGACCTGCTCGACGGCCTCGACGGCGGCCTCGTGGACGCCGTCCGCGCCGTCCTGCGGGACGACCGCTCCCCCGGCGGCGTCAAGGCCGCGTTCTCCCGCCTCGTCGCCGCGCGCCGCGACCCGGGCGCGCCGGCCGACGTCGCGACCACCGTCGCCTCCGTCACCGCGCGCCTGGCCGGGGGGTCGCCGTCGTCCCGCGCCGACGCGACCGTGCTGCAGCTCGCCCAGCAGCACCCGGGCGACCCCGCCGCGCTCGCGTCGCTGCTGCTGAACCGGGTCACCCTCGACCCCGGCCAGGGTCTCTTCCTCCCGGCGGGCGAGGTGCACGCGTACCTGTCCGGGCTCGGGGTCGAGATCATGGCGTCGTCGGACAACGTGCTGCGGGCGGGCCTCACCTCGAAGCTGGTCGACGAGGCCGCCCTGGTCGAGTGCGCGTCGTTCGTGCCGCGCCCGCCGCAACCGCCGCGCACGCGATCCGCGGGCGGGCGCGGCCAGGTGACCACCTACCGCGCCCCCGTGCGGGAGTTCGCGCTCACCGTGGCCGACGTCGACCCGGTCGAGGACGTCGAGCTGCCCGCCGAGGGACCCCGGATCGTGCTGTGCCTCTCCGGCGACCTCAAGCTCGTCGCCGAGGGCTGCCCCGCCCCCGCGACGCTGCACCGCGGCGGCTCCGTGTTCGTGCCGCACGACGCCGGGGAGCTCAGGCTGTCGGGCGCCGGGCACGCGGTGTGCGCCTGGGTCCCCTGACCGGGCCGCGGCGACGACCGCGACGCGTCAGTCGGCCTCGCGCAGCACGCGCAGGTGGCCGCGACGGGCGGTCTCGGTGACCGACGACGGCTCGCCCGCCGGCTCCTGGCGCACCCGCCCCGCCTCGCGGACGGCCTCCGCCAGCGCGGACAGGTCGTCGGGCGACGGGGCCGGCTCCTCGAACGCGGGCGTGAGGCGCACGACCTCCCACCCGCGGGGCGCCGTCAGCCCTTCGGCATGCTGGGCGCACAGGTCGTAGCTGTGCGGCTCGGCGTGCTGCGCGAGCGGACCCAGCACGGCCGTGGAGTCCGCGTACACGTACGTGAGCGTCGCGACGGCGGCATGCGTGCATGCCGTGCGCGAGCACTGCCTCACCGATCTCACGCGGGGAGAATACGCCGCGGCCGGGGGCGCGTGCGCGGGGCTCGCCGGTCGGTGCGGGTCGTGACCGCACCGTGACCCCGGCAGGCACGGCGGGACGGGGCGTCGGGACCGGCGTCGGGACAGCTTCGGGACCGGCTCGGGCTCCGGCACCGCGATCGGCCGTAGGCTCGACGGGTGCAGCACGCCCCCCGTCCCGAGCACCGCCCCGAACCCGCTCCGGCGCCCGGCCCCGCTCCCGACCCCGCCGCCGTCCCCCCGGCCCGTCGTCGCGACCGCCGTGGTCGCGGGGTGCGCGGACCGCTCCTGCCGCCGGGGATGCCGGCGTACCGCACCCGCGCGGAGCAGTTCGACGACCTGGTGCTCGACGTCGTCGAGCTGCTGCAGCGCCGCTGGGGCCCGCAGCTCGCCGGCACGGAGTTCGCCGTCGAGGACGTGCCGCCGTCCGAGCCCGCGCCGTGGGAGTCCGACGGCGTCCCGCTGGGCCGCTGCTTCCCGGCCGAGGCCGGCCGGCCGGCGCGCGTCGTGGTGTACCGCCGCCCGGTGGACTTCCGCGCCGCCGACGACGCCGACCGCGCCGACCTGGTGCGCGACGTCGTCGTCGAGCAGGTGGCGCACCTGCTGGCCCGCACGCCCGAGGAGATCGACCCCGGCTACGACTCCTGACCCGCGACTTGTCAGAGCCACGGGGGGGGGTCGAGCACGCCCTGGTTCTGACAAGTCCCGGAGCCAGGAGCTGTCAGAACCGGGACCGGGAATGGCGGGACGTGGGTCTGACAGGTCGTCAACCGGCGTCGACGGTGCGCACCTCGCCGGCGCCGGGGGTCGTGACGGCGGCGGTCGGGGCGACGGCGGCCAGCAGGGCCCCGGAGTCGTCCGTGCCATCGTCGGCGCGCAGCACGGCGGCCCAGGTGAGCGCCAGGTCGGCGCTGCCCCCGTCGGCGCGGTCGACGCTCACCCCGGCGGGTGCCGTGCCCTCCGCCACGACGTCCTCGAGCGCGACGGGCGTCGTCACGCCGGCGGTGAGCTCGACGTCCTCGCTGCCGATCTCGGCGCCCGACGCGTCGTAGACCCGCACCGTGACGCCCGCCGTGCCCTCGGGGTCGGCGTCGGGGCCGCGGTCGGGCGACACGGCGGCGAGCGTGAGGCCCGTCCGCACGCCACCCGGCACGGCCAGCTGGCCCGCGGGTCCGGCGCCGTCCGACGCGCGGACCGGCTGGGCCGCCGACCACGCCACGTCGTACGGGGTGCCGTCCACCACGGAGTCGTCCGGCTGTCGTCCCGGCTGGTCCGTCCGTGCGGCGCCCACGACCGGCACGTCCGCGTCGACGACCATCGTGTACCAGCCGTCGGGCAGCCCTCCGAGGGGCACGTCCGTCACGGCGCCGGCCTCCAGCTCGACCTCGTCGGCGCCACGCAGCACGACCGGCCCCGACGGCCCGTACACGGTGACCCGCGCCGTCCCGTCCTTCTCCCCGGGCGCCAGGAGCCGCAGCCGCGGGGCGTGCGGGTCGTCCACCGCCTCGCCCCGGCTCCGCACCGCCCCGACCGCGAGCGACTCCCGCGGCGACGCGCCGGCCGTCAGCAGGTCCACCCCGGCGGGCAGCAGGCCGTCGATGGCCTGGGTCTGCAGGCTCGCGTTGACCCGGGCGCCGGCCGCGCGCACGTTGACCGCGAGACGGCCCTGCTCCGGCGCGACGGACTCCAGCCGGGTCGTGACCTGCTCGCGGGGCGCGACGGTGAACGTCCCCTGGCCGCCGAGGGCGACGGGGCCGCCCGGCCCGTACACGTCGAGGGCGACCGTGGCGGGCTGCTCCGACGGGTTCTGCACCGTGAGCGTGGCGGTCGAGCCCACCTCCGTGCTGCCTCCCACCAGCCACTGCGACGTCGACGGCGCGGTGCACGCACCCGCCCCGAGCCCGCGCAGGTCGCCCTGCGTCGTGACCGACCCCATCGTCCCGGCCGCGCGGAACGGCTCGTCGGCCACCGGCGTCGCCCGCAGCACGCGAGTGGCGTCCACGCCGCCCTGCCAGGCGGCCGCGGCCTCGCCCGTGGCGAGCTCCTCCGACTCCTTGCCGCCGAGGGTCGTCGTGCGCGCGCCGTCCTCCGCGCCGCCCAGCACGAACGCCCCGAGGCCGCTGGTCGTCGGCACCGGCGTCGCGTCGAACTGCTGGTCGCCGACGTCGGCGCCGTCCGGCAGCGCGACCGGCGTCGGGCAGACGAGCGTGGCGTCCGCCGGCTGCACCCCGACGGTGCGCGTCCCCGCGGCCACGGCCTGCTGCTCCGCACCCGTCCACGACTGCGCCCACTGGTCGCCCAGCACGGCCACCGCCGCCAGCGCACCGACGGCCACCACCCCGGTGACCGCCGCCGCCGTGGCGCGCACGCCGCGCGGCACCCGGGTCGTCCGCACGTCCTCGCCCGCCTTCCCGGCGCCCTTCCGGGGCGCCGTCATCGTCCCCGCCGCCGTCCGACCGGCAGCGCCAGCAACGCGTGCACCAGGAGGACCAGCCCCGCGGCGGCGAGCCAGGCGGTCCGGTGCGGCGCCTCGAACCACACCCGCACGTGGCCCGTCTCGGCGCCGACCGCGAACGCCTGCGTCCCCCCGGCGCCGACGGCCGGGAGCCGCTGCCCGCCGAGCGTCGCGTGCCAGCCGGAGTCCGCCGTCTCCGCGATCCGCAGCGTGCGGTCCTCACCGCCCGGGGCGAGCCGGCCGCCGGCGCTCGTCCCGTCGGACGGCACCGTGCGCACCGCGTCCTTCGGGGCGAAGAACGGCGTGGGCGCGGCGTCGCCGCTCTCGAGCACGGTCGCCCAGCCCGGCGCGGGGCCGTCGGTCGTGACGCGCCAGACGAGCGTGCCCTCCTCGGTCACGCGCGCGAGGCCCGGGACGAGGTCGAGCGTGGTGGCGAGCTCCGCGTCGCCGCCGGCGGGGACCTGCACGGCCCCGATGCCGAGCGCCGCGAGCCGGTCGACGACGTCGGTCGAGCGTCCGGTCGCGACCTCCGCCACGACCTGGTCCAGCAACGCGGTGTCGGTGCGCTCGGCGCCGCCCACCAGGCCGGCGGCGCGGGCGCGCACCACCGTGGAGGAGTCCTCGAGCCGGGTGCCGTCCGCGTGCAGCAGCGCGTAGTCGACCACCGCCTCGCCCGACGCGTCGGCGTCGCCGCCCGGCTGCACCCGGTCGAGCTGCAGCACCCGGGCCGACCGTGGGGGCGCCTGCATCTGGGTGCCGACGGCGGGCACCACGGCGGTCTCGGCCGCGCGCAGGTCGCCCACCCGGCCGCCGGTGGAGCCGAGCGCCCACGACGCGAGCTGCGCCGCCGGCAGCGCGAGGGCCACCACGGCGACCGCGACGACTCCCACGGACGTGAGCCTCCGCGTCCCGCGCGGCTCCCGGCCGAGGGGCTCCGCCGTGGGCACCCGTCCCGTCGACGGCAGCGCGCAGATCGCGGCGGCGCCCAGCGCGAGCAGCAGGACCGACAGCCCGACGCCGGGCCAGCCGGTCACGCTCGCGGCCGTGCCGTCGCCCGCCGACCCGCTCGCCACCGCCGTCGCGACGGCGAGCACGGCCGTCGTCAGGCCCGCCGCCCCGGCGAGCCACGCCAGGCGCACCCCGCGCACGGCCCGCGGCCGCACCAGCGCGACGGCCGCCAGCACCAGGACGGCGCCGCCCAGCAGGGCCGGACCCACGACGGCGACCCGCCCGAGCGTGCCGTCGGTCCCGAGCCAGGGCTCGAACCACGCGGTGTCCCCGGGCAGGCCGAGCAGCAGCTCCACCGCCGTCGGCGGGCCGGACGCGACCAGCGGGGCTCCCGGCTCGGCCACGAGCAGGCGCCAACCGCCGTCCGACCAGGTGCCGAGCACCTCGCCCCAGAACGGCAGCGGCACGACGACGGCCGGCAGCAGCACCAGCAGCAGCGACCGCCACGCGCGGCGCACCAGCAGCGCGCCGACCCCGATCAGCACCACGGCCACGGGGAGCAGCACCGGGGCCGCGCACACCGCGACCGCGAGCAGCAGGCCGGCGGCACCGGCCGCGCCCAGGGACCCGCGGCGCCGTCCGGGCGCGAGCGCGACGTCCCGCGCCTGCACCCCCACGGTGCGCAGCACGGCGACGAGCAGCCACGGCAGCGTCAGGTGCACGACGACCGCCCCGAGACGGCCGGAGCCCAGCGACGCGAGGAAGCCGGGCGCCGCCGCCCAGGCGAGCGCCGCCACCGCGCGCACCACGACCGACCTCGTCAGCGCTCCGGCCGCGAACCAGCCGCCGAGGGCGGCCAGCGGCAGCGCGAGGAGGACCAGCGCGTTCACCGCCGTCTGCAGCCCGCCGCCCGCCAGCACGGCGAACGCGGTGAGCGGCACGAGCAGCGGGTCGGCGGGCGCACGCACCCCGAGGCCGTCGCGCACCCAGCCCGACGTCGCCGCCTCCCAGACGTCGCCCACGGTGCCGGGCGCCGGCAGCAGCCCACCGCCCACGACCCGTCCGCCGTCGGCCAGCACGCCCTGCCACGGGCCGAAGAGGGCGACGTCGAGCGCCACCACCACGACCACCACGACCGCCAGCACCGTGCGGCGCGTGCGCCCGAGGCGCCGCAGGTCGGCCCGCTCCAGCTCGCTCGGCGCCCACCGGGCGCGCTGCGCCTCCGCACGGGCCAGGCGCGCGTCGCGGCGTTCGCCGGCCACCTGCCGCCACGTGCCGAGCAGCGGCGTCAGCACGCGGCGCGGGAGGCGGCGGGTGCGGGCCGCGCGCCGGCGGGCACGGTAGAGCGGCACCAGGCGCAGCGTCGTGACCACGGCGGCCACGAGCTCGTCCCGGGCGTGCGCGGGCCGCTTGAGCGCCAGCCGGTACATGGCCGCGAACGGCGCCCACAGGAGGGTGGCGAGCCAGACGAACGGCAGCAGCGGGAGCGGTGCCTCGACGAGGCGCAGGTAGAGCTGGCTGCGGCGGCGGGCGTAGCGGGACGCCTCGAGGTCGGGCGCCAGGGCCCCGCGTCCACGCAGCCCCAGCAGCGAGGCCTGCGCGTGCTTCACGACGGCGTCGGGCACCACGACCACGCGGTGGCCGGCGAGCCGGGCCCGCCGGCACAGGTCGAGGCCGTCGCCGAACGGGCCGAGCTCCGGGTCGGTGCCGCCCAGCTCGGCCCAGACGTGCGCCCGCACGAGGGCGCCCGCCAGCCCGACGGCGAGCACGTCCTCGCGGGCGTCGTGCTGCCCCTGGTCGATCTCGGTGTCGTCGATGCCGGTCATGCGACGGCCGAGCGGCGACACGGTGCTGCCGACCTCGATCAGCATGCTCGCGTCGGGGGCGGGGGTGCCGTCGGAGGCCACCGGCCAGCGGCGCTGCTTGCAGCCCGCGACGGCCACGGCGCTCGAGTGCTCGACGGCGCGCAGCAGGCGGGACAGGGCGTCGGGCTCCGGGGCCGAGTCGTCGTGCAGGATCCACAGCCAGCCGGTCTCGGGGACGCCGACGACCTCCTGGGCACGGTCGACCGCCTCGCCGAGGCTGCGGACCCCCGACGCCGCGACGAAGCGGGCGCCGCCGAGGCGCAGGTCGGGGTGCGCGGCGGACTCCGACGCGCCGACGTCGACCACCACGACCTCGTCCGCGGCACGCTCCTGACCCGCGAGCGCGTCGAGGGTGGCGTCGAGGAAGCGGGTGCGGCCGCGGGTCACGACCACGGCCGTCACGGTGACGACCAGAGGGACGGCTCCGGTGCCGTCGAGCGTGCGGTCGGGCGCGACGGCGACGGTCGCGCCCGTGGGGGCGACCTCCCCGCCGGGGCGGGCTGGGATCGGGTGCGGAGCAGTCATCCTGCCCGCCATGATGCGACGGGCCCCGATCCGGTCGTGGGATATCCGTCCCGAGCGTGTCGGGCCGGACATCCGGTCGGGCGTCGGGTCAGACGGCGCGGCGCTTCAGCTTGCGCCGCTCCCGCTCGGAGAGCCCGCCCCAGATGCCGAAACGCTCGTCGTTCGCGAGCGCGTAGTCCAGGCACTCGGCCCGGACCTCGCAGGACGTGCAGACCTTCTTGGCCTCACGCGTGGACCCGCCCTTCTCCGGGAAGAAGGCCTCCGGGTCCGTCTGGGCGCACAGCGCCCGTTCCTGCCACCCCAGGAGCGTCTCGTCGTCGGTCGTAGCGTCGCCGAACAGCGGGAGCACCGGCGCCACGCGCTCGGGCTCACGGCCGACGTCTGACGGGAAGACCCCCCGGTCCCCATCGAGCAAATTCCACATGGCGTGCCCCTCCATGCCGTTCTCTAGGGAAACTGCATACCTGGAATTACACGCGTGTCCTTCGGAGGCGTCAAGTCGAAATGTGCTAGTGATTGCGATCTCCACTGCCCATTCACATGCGTACCGGCCTGTGCTGGTCCGGGCACTCGTAGGCTGACCTGCGTGAATCCGCTCCCCGCCGCCGGCCGCACCCCCACGACGATCTCCCAGATGATGGATCTCGTCCTGTCGGACCCGGGGCGTCCCCGCCTCACGTGGTACGGCGACGGCGGCGAACGGGTCGAGCTCTCCGGCGCCGTGCTCCAGAACTGGGTGAGCAAGACCGTGAACCTGCTCGTGGAGGAGTTCGACGCCGCGCCGGGCACGGTCGTGACGCTCGACCTGCCCCCGCACTGGCGCGGCGTGCTCTGGGCACTGGCCGCCTGGCGCTGCGGCGCCACCGTGGAGCCCGCCGGCGACACCCCCGCGAAGGCAGGCGACGTCGTCGTCACCGCGCGTCCCGACGCCTGGGCCCCCGTGCTCGCCGGGCCCGGTGCCGCCGACCTCGTGGCGGTCGCGCTGCCCGCGCTCGCCCGGTCGTTCGGCGGCGACCTCCCGCCCGGCGCCGTCGACGCCGCGGGCGCCGTGATGACCTACGGCGACGTCATCGGGTGGGCCCCCGAGACAGACCCGGCCGCCGTCGCGCTGGACGCCCCCGACGGCACGATCACGTTCGCCGACCTGGTGCCCGGCAGCGGCGTGCCCGGTGCCCGGGTGCTCGTCGACGGCGCCCGCCCGCTGGGGGGTCTGCTGCGCGAGCTGCTCGCCGTCTGGGCCGCCGACGGCTCCGTGGTCCTCGCCTCCGCCGCCACCGCCGCCGAGCTCGCGGCCGACCCGGCCCGGCTCGACCGCCTGCGCGAGACCGAGCGCATCACCGCCTGACGAGAACCTGCTGCGGGCGCTTCCTCGTGGTTCAGGAGGCGGCACGGCCCCAGGCGACCAGCCCGGTGCCGGTGCGCGGGAACGCGCGCTGCGCGACGCGGAACGGCCAGGTCGCGGCGGCCACGAGCGTGCCCTGCGCGGACGTCGACGGCTGGAACAGCCGCCCGCTGCGTGCGGTGCGGTCCGCCGTGCTGCCCTCCTCGCGCAGTCCGGGCCGCCGGCGCGCGAGCTGGTTGCGCGCCGCCTCCAGCGCGTACCCGAGCGGGACGCCGTACAGGCGCAGGCCGACGTCGGTCAGGCCGGCGTCGCGCAGCAGGGCCACGAGGGCGGCCGGGTCGTAGCGGCGGAAGTGCCCGACGGCCTCGTCCATCGGGCCGTACCGGCGCTGCCAGGCCGGCGTGGACAGCAGCAGGGTGCCGCCCGGTCGCAGCCGCGCGCCCCACTCGCGGAGCGCCGCGGCGTCGTCCTCGATGTGCTCGATCACCTCGAACGCGCACACGAGGTCGAAGCGCTCGGCGGCGGGCAGGGAGTCGAGCGGTCCCTGCACGACCGTGCCCGGCACCCCCGCCTCGACGAGGCGCTGCTCGGCGGTGCGCGCGCTGGCGGCGTCGAGCTCGACGCCCGTGTACGCCGCGGCGCGGGCGGCGAGCCGGACGCCGACCGCGCCCTGGCCGCAGCCCACCTCGAGCACACGGCCGGCGGCCCCCGGCAGCAGCGGTTCGACCACGTCCCACCGCAGGCTGCCGTACAGCGTGAGCGGTGGCAGGGAGGCGGCGGTGTTCGGCACGGGCATTCCTTCGTCCTCGACGGCTCGGGCAGCGGCACCAGCGGCTTGCAGGGTCATGGTCGGCCGGGGCCAGCCTGCCAGCACGGCGGCCGTGGCGGCACCACGCCCCGCCGCGCGAGCGGCGTCTCCTCGAGGCGCCTACCTCGGCCGCGCGAGCGCGCCGAGGCCGGCGAGGGCGAGGTCGGCGAGCGTCACCAGCACGCGGCTGACCAGCACCAGCAGCAGCACCGCGGCGTGCGGCAGCGCTCCGGCCAGCACCGCGAGCAGCACCAGCTCGCGCGCGCCGGCGCCGGCGGGCACGACGACGACGAGGAACCCGACCACCCACGCCAGCGCGTAGCCGCCGACGGCGAGCGCGACGCCCTGCGCGTCGGGCGGCATCCCGAGGCCGACGGCGAGCACCCACACCTGCGCCCCCGCGAGCAGCCACCCGGCCACCGACCACACCGTGGCGGCGCCGAGCCCGCGCCACCCGAGCGGGCGGTCGAGCGGCGGGCGGCGCGCGACCCGCAGCGCCCACGCGACCAGACGGTTGAGCACGGGCGGCAGCAGGACGACGGCGACGGCGGGCAGCGCCCACAGCACCGGCCCGGCGGCCCCCAGCGCCCCGGTCGCGACGAAGGGCAGCGCGACCAGACCGACGACCGCGCCGGACACGACCCCGACGAGCGTCGCGACCGCCGTGGTCGTCACGGACGTGCGGCGCGCGATCCCGTGGTCGACGCCGAGCTCCGCCGCCGCGACGACGTTCCACACCCCGCCCGGCACGTACTTGCCCAGCTGACTCAGGCCGAACACCCGCAGCGCGACCCGCAGGCCGGTCGGGGCGCCGAGGTCGGCGAGCACGACGCGCCACGACACGAAGGTGCACAGCACGAAGGCGACCGACAGCACGAGCGCGACGGCGAGCCGCTGCCAGGAGAGCTCGGCGGCCGCGCGGGCGAGGTCGTCCCCCGCGGCGACGACGGCGTACACCGCGAGCCCGAGCGCGAGGAGGAGGAAGCCCCAGCGCACCCACGGCGACCGCAGCACCGCGAGCGCACGGGCGAGCCGCCCGGACGGCGCCCCGGTCCCGCCCGCCGCGTCGCCCGTCACGGCCGCACCCCGCGCGACGCGAGCAGCCGGACCAGCGGACGGACGACGGCGGCGGGCCGGGCGAGGTCCCGCCCGGTCGTCGCGCGGGCCCTGGCCGCGACGAGGGCGGCCGGGTCGCGCAGGGCGAGCAGCCGGTCCGCGAGCGCCGCCGGGTCGGCGGGCGGGACCAGCTCGAGGTGGTCGCCCAGCAGCCGCCGCTGCGGCTCCGTGTCGGAGGTGACCACCACGCAGCCGGCGGCGAGGCCCTGGAACACCTTGTTCGGCACGACGCGCAGCCCCTTGGGGGTCGCGGAGAAGATCCCGAGGCAGACGTCGTGGGCGGCGACGACGGCCGGCAGGTCGGCTGCCTCCACCCAGTCGCACCAGGTGATCCCGGGGGTGCCGCGGAGCCGGTCGCGCACGGACGGGAGGTCCTGGCCGGAGCCGACGAGCGTGACCTCCAGGGCACCCCCGCCGCGGGCGGCGTCCTCGGCCGCCTGCGGCAGCACGGCGGCCAGCGCCTCGGCCAGCACGTCGGTGCCCTGCAGCGGCGTGAAGAGCCCGAAGAAGACGACGCGCAGTGGCCGGGCGCCATCGGTCGCGGCAGCGTCGGCAGGGGCATCGTCGGTGGGGTCGGCGGGAGCGGCGTCGAACCACTCCTGCGGTGCCCCGACGGGCACGACGAGCCCGCGGGCGGCGCGGGATCCGGCGAGCTCGCCGAGCATCCGCAGGTGCTCGGGGGTGTCCAGCAGCACGACGTCGGCGCACGACGTGGCGACGCGGTCCAGGCCGCGCAGCAGCGTGACCCGCGCACCCCGCGCGCCGCGGTCGGCGGCGGTGTCCCCCGCGAAGACGAGGTGGTCGAGCAGCACCGGGGTGCGACCGAACAGCAGTCGGGCGAGCACGACGTCGAAGTGGCCGAGGTAGCCGACGAGCACCGCGTCCGGGCGGCCGTGCGCGCGACGGTGCGCCACGACGTCGCCCGCGAGCAGCACCCAGCAGCGCAGCAGCCGCACCAGCAGGCCGGGCAGGCGCCACGGCCGGCGCAGCATCCGCACCCGCTCGGCGGTGCTCAGGCCGAGGGGCCGGTCGAGCTCGCGCACCGTGTACCCGTGGGCGCGCAGCCCGTCGACGAGCACGCCGACGCGCGGGTGCCGGGCGGCGTCGTACGTGCCGAACGCGACGATCACGCGTGCGCGTCCTCGTCATCCCGCGCCACGGCCGCGGCGCCGCCGTGGGCGCCGTCGTCGGGCCGCGGGCCGTATTGGAGCTCCTTGAGCCGCTCGAGGGTCTCCTCCATCAGGGTGCGGTTGGTGCGCAGCAGGTCGGCGACCACGAGCAGCGCGAGGCACAGCAGCGCGCCGACGAGCATCGCGCCGGCGAAGACGAGCGACTGCACGTGGCCGCCGGCGTCCCCCTGGGCGAGGAAGACGAGGAACCGGACGGCGGGCACGGCCGCCGCGACGAAGAACACCGCGAAGAGCGTGAGGAACACCAGGTGCGGGCGGAACATGATCCACGACCGCACGATGGCCTTCCCCGACCGGGCCATGTGCTGCCAGATGTTGGCGAACAGCCGCGACTCGCGCGTCTTCGGGTTGGTGGTGATCGGCAGGCTCGTGATCCGCAGGCGCTTGTTCCCCGCCTGGACGATCGTCTCCATGGTGTAGCTGAACTGGGTCACGACGTTCAGCCGCAGCAGCGCACCCCGCGAGTACGCGCGGAAGCCGCTCGCGGCGTCGGGCAGCGACGTCCCGGCGGCCGCGCTGACGACGCGGCTGCCGAACCGCTGCATCCGCTTCTTGAACGGGGAGAAGTGCTCGATCGTCGCCGTCTGGCGGTCCGCGACGACGATGTCCGCCTCGCCCGCGACGATCGGCGCGACGAGGTCGCCGATGCGCTCGGACGGGTACTGGTTGTCGCCGTCCGTGTTGACCACGACGTCGGCCCCGTGGGCGAGCGCGTAGTCGACGCCGTCGCGGAACGACCGCGCCAGCCCTCGCGTGCTGGTGTGCCGCACGACGTGCCGGACGCCGAGACGGCGGGCGACCTCCGCCGTGCCGTCCGTCGACCCGTCGTCGACCACGAGGACCTCGACGCTGTCGAACCCCTCGACCTCGCGCGGGATCGTGGCGAGCACGAGCGGGAGCGTCCCGGCCTCGTCGAGGCACGGGATCTGGACGAACAGCTTCATCGCGCATCCTTCGGGGCGCCGGGGGCCGCCGGCGGCAGGGCGCCGGGGGCCGGGTCGATCGACGACGCCGCGAGTCTACGGGGCCACAGGAGCCCGACGACCAGCCCCCCGAGCAGCACGGCACCCGCGACGGCCAGCAGGGCGACGAGCGCGGGCTCGGGCAGCGGGCTCCAGGCCAGCCACCGGTCCACGGCGTCGCCGAAGGTCTCGCCGGACCCCCGGTAGAACGCGTCGAAAGCCCACAGCAGGCCGCCGACGGCGGCGGCGAGCGCGAGCGTCACGACGACCGGCACGCCGCGGGCGAGGCGCCGGTCCGAGCGCCGCGCGAGCTGCCAGGCCGCGATCGCCACCGCCGTCGCGAGCGCGACGACGCCGCCGAAGACGTACCGCCCCTGGATCGCGACCAGGCGGCCGGTCTCGGCGTGGAAGTCCCAGGCGTTGTACGCGACGCCCGCCGCGAGCGCGGCGGGGGTGAGCAGCACGACGACGGCGGTCCGGCGCGCGCCGGGCAGGACGAGCGCCGCGAGCGACGCGGCCATGAGCGCCACCGTCCCCCAGACGATCCACGCCCCCGCGAGGTGCACCTCGAGCCACGACAGGTTCCCGAAGAACGACTGCGCGAGCCGGCCCGCGATGATCGACGGGACGTCGGCGTCGGGCACGGTCGCGAGGATGGTCAGCTCGCGGGGCCGGCCGACGGGCTGCACGGCGCCGAGGGTGAGCACGTTGCGCACCCACCACCACCCGCCGACGGCGAGCGTCACGCCGCCGGCGACGGCGAGGCGGCCGAGCCGGCCGGGCCAGCGGTGCCCGCGGGCGAGCGCGTACGCCGCGACCACCATGGGCACCGCGAACGCCAGCATGACCTTGGTGAGCAGGCCGAGGCCGAGCACGACGCCGATCGCCACGGCCACCCGCCACCGCAGGTCCCCCGTGACCACCCGCACGGCGAGGTACGTCGCGGCGGCGCACGCCAGGACGACGAGGGCGTCGTTGTTCACGGCCCCCATGACGTGCCCGAGCTGCGGCAGGAGGAGGGGGAACGCCCCGGCGACCAGGCCCGCGGACGGCGACCCCGTGGCCCGGCGTGCCGACTCGGCGGCGAGGGGTACGACGAGCGCGAGCAGCAGCGCGTCCAGGAGCCGCAGCGCCAGCGTGACCTGGTCCCAGCGGGCGTCGGTGAGCCCCGTCAGGTGCAGCACGCCCGCGCCCAGGGCGTAGTAGAGCGGGGGGTGCTGCGTCATCTGGTCCACCTCGGTGCCCGACGACGCGTCGCCCAGCGCGTTGCCGGCGTCGAGGCGGGTGCGGTCCTCGCGCGGCACGGGCACGACGTCGACGAACTGGCGGGCGTCCTCGCGGTGCTGCCACCGGCCGGGCAGGTCGGCGGGGTACCGGGCCTCGTCGACCGCCTGCGCGATCGCCGGGGAGAAGTAGGCGTCGCCGGGCGACGGCCAGCCGCCGCCGTACGCGATCCGCAGCACGCTGTTGACGTGGTTCTGCTCGTCGGGCGACCGGAACATGGGCGTGACCGCGGCCCACACCACCGTCCACGCCGCGACCACGAGCGTGAGCGCGGCGACGGCACGCCGGTAGCGCCGTCCGGCCGGGGGCCGCGCGGTACCCGTGCGGGGATCAGGGGTGCCGGTCGCCGCGGGAGCCCGGCGCGCGTGCGGCGTCGTGTCCGTCACGACCACAAGTCTCCCCCACGATCCCGATCGGCGACGGGCTGCGGACCAGCGCCGACGTTCGACCCACACATTTCCTCTACCGTCCCGGTCCTCGGGCACCGCAGCGGCGTGACACCGACCCTCTATGCTCGCTTCCCGTGACCCGCACCACCCCACGCCACGTCGCCTCGCGCCCCGGCACGTCCACGGGGCCCTCGCACGCCCGCGCCCTGCGCCGGCACACGGTCGCGCGCACCCTGGGGATGGGGCTGACCGCGGTCCTGGCGTTCGTCGCCGTCGGCGGCGCGACCGCGGCGGTGAAGCTCACCGGCAACATCACCGCCGTCGACTCCGACAAGCTGCTCGGCGCCGACCGGCCCGAGAAGGTCATGCCGGAGGACCCCAACGCGGACATGCCGCTGAACATCGTGCTCATGGGCTCCGACAGCCGCGGCGGCGACAACGCCGACATCGTGGGCGACGGCACCCAGGGCGCCCGCTCGGACACGACGATGATCATGCACATCTCGTCCGACCGGTCCCGCGTGGAGATGCTGTCGATCCCCCGGGACACCACGATCGACATCCCGTCGTGCCCCACCTCCTCCGGCGGGCAGACCTCGCCCGTGTCCCGCTCGAAGTTCAACGGGGCCTTCGCCCAGGGCGTCCTGACGGGCGGCGACGTGGAGTCGGGCGCACTGTGCGCGCAGAAGACCATCGAGACCATCACCGACGTGCAGATGGACGGCTTCGTCGTCGTCGACTTCGCCGGCTTCGAGAAGATGGTCGACGCGCTCGGCGGCGTCGAGCTGTGCATCCCGAACGACATCGACGCCCCGAAGGCCGACCACCTCGTCCTCTCCGCCGGCGTGCAGGAGCTCGACGGCGACACCGCGCTCAAGTACGCCCGGGCCCGCACCGGCAAGGGGCTGGGCGACGGGTCGGACCTCGGCCGCATCGGCCGCCAGCAGGAGCTGCTGGCCGCCGTCGCCCGTCAGGTGATGAGCGCCGGCACGCTCGCCGACCCGACCAAGTCGCTGAAGTTCCTCGGCGCCGTGACCGGTTCCATGACGATGAGCAGCAACTTCGCGTCCATCCAGGGACTCGCCGGGCTCGCGTACAGCGCGCGCAACGTCCGCCCTGACACCATCGCGTTCATGACCGCGCCGTACATGTACGACCCGAACAACGCGGCGAACGTCCTGCTCACCGACGAGGCGGACGAGGTCTGGGACAACCTCAAGCACGACCGTCCGCTGAGCGACGCGATCGAGACCGAGTCCGACGACGCCAAGGGCGGCAAGGACGGCGCGACGAAGGACGGCGCGAACGACGACGCCGGCACGGGCACGCAGGCCGCCGAGGGCACCGACGACGTCGACGCCACCCCGGTGGCGGACGACGAGCCCGGCACGCAGGACGACGAGGCCGCCGACGACGGTTCCGGCGATGGCGAGAAGGACCCCGAGCCGAAGCGGACCCGCGACGCCGGCGAGGAGGCCTTCACGGGCGCCGACGTGACGTCGGTGTGCGGATGAGCGCGGGGGAAGCATGAGCAACGACGACCAGCGCATCCCGCCGAGCTTCACGCCGTCCGGCGGCCGGTCCGACCGGCCCAGCGGCTCCGGCGACGCCATCCCCGTGGGCGGCGGGTCCCGGCCGTCCGCACCGCCGACGGGCGGCCGCGTGGGCCGGCGCGACGACGCCGCCCCGGTCGAGCCGCGCGTGCGGCGCCAGTCGTCGCGCGAGATCCCGACGACGCCGCCCGAGCGTCGCGGCAGCGCCCAGCAGAAGCCCCGGTCGTACGCGCCGCGCGGCTCCTCGGCGTCGGCCCCGGCCTCCCGGGCACCCCAGTCGCGCGCTCCGCAGGCCCGGCAGGGCTCGGGCACGCGCGTCATGCCCGCGTCGGCCCAGGGCCAGGCGCGGCGCACTCCCCCGCCCGGCAGCGGCGGGGGCGCCGCGGCGGCGACCGCCGGGGGCGGCGGGTTCCGCGTGCGCAAGGGCCGCGTCGCGGGCCTCGTCCTCGTGCTGCTCCTGGTGCTGGTCCTGGCGTGGCCGATCGGCCTGGTCGTCTGGGCGAACGGCAAGATCCAGCACGTCGACGCCCTGTCCGACGCCAAGGGCACGCCCGGCACCACCTACCTGCTCGCCGGCTCCGACGCGCGCGGCACGGGCAGCGTCGCCGACGACGGCACCGAGGGCGCCCGCACCGACACGATCATGGTGCTGCAGAAGCCGCGGAGCGGGCCCGCCTCCCTCATCTCGATCCCCCGCGACACCTACACGGAGATCCCGGGCCACGACCCGAACAAGATCAACGCGGCGTACTCCTTCGGTGGCGCCCCGCTGCTCGTCGAGACGGTCGAGGGGCTCACGGGCCTGACGATCGACCACTACGTCGAGGTCGGGTTCGGCAGCGTCGAGGAGATCGTCGACGCCGTCGGCGGCGTCGAGCTCTGCTACGACCGCGACGTCGACGACCCGAAGAGCGAGCTGACGTGGGAGGCCGGCTGCCACATGGCCGACGGCGAGACCGCGCTCGCGTTCTCCCGCATGCGCTACTCCGACCCGAAGGGCGACATCGGCCGGGCCGAGCGGCAGCAGCAGGTCATCGCCGCCGTCGCCGCGAAGGTCGTCAAGCCGAGCGTGCTGCTCAACCCGGTCAACCAGGTCCAGCTCGTCAACGCCGGCACCGACGCCCTCACCGTGGACGAGAAGACGGGCATCGTCGACCTCGGCCGGCTCGGGCTGGCGTTCAAGGCGGCCACCGGCCCCGAGGGCGTCACCGGCACCCCGCCGATCGCGAACCCGGGCTACGACCCCGGTACGGGCGTCGGCTCCACCGTGCTGCTCGACGAGGACAAGGTCGACCAGTTCTGGGCCGACGTCCGCGACGGCGAGCTGGACCCCGGCAGCACCGTCGGGGGCATGCCCGGCTGACGCCGAGGCAGTCCCGGGCTCGCGGGCACCCCGGACGCCGACGTCGAGGCGTCTCCTGGCAGGGGACCGACCTGGTGGTCGAGGTCCGCGGGCGCGCGCGCCGTCAGGCCGAGAAGCCGGTGCTGCGCGCGCCCTCGCGAGCGGCGCGCAGCTTGTCCCCCTTGGCGCGGGCGACGTCTCCGAGCTCGGCCTGGAACGCGACCATCCGCTCGCGCAGCGCGAGCGACCCGGCGTCCGTGCCCGAGGCGAGGATGCGCGCCGCGAGCAGGCCGGCGTTGCGCGCGCCCCCGATCGAGACGGTCGCGACCGGCACGCCGGCGGGCATCTGGACGATCGACAGCAACGAGTCCATGCCGTCGAGGTACCGCAGCGGCACGGGCACCCCGATCACCGGGAGCGGCGTCACCGAGGCGAGCATGCCCGGCAGGTGCGCGGCGCCGCCGGCGCCCGCGACGATCGCGCGCAGCCCTCGCTCGGACGCCGTGCGGCCGTAGTCGATCATCTCGGTCGGCATGCGGTGCGCCGAGACGACGTCGACCTCGACCTCGACGCCCAGCTCGGCCAGCGCGTCGGCGGCGGCCTCCATGACCGGCCAGTCCGAGTCCGACCCCATGACGATGCCGACGGCGGGCGTGCTCATGCGTGCTCCTTGGTGGTGGGGGTGCTCGGGACTGTGCCGGTGACGGTCTCGCCGCGCAGCAGCGCCGCGGCGTCGAGGGCCCGACGGCGGACCTCGTCGAGGTCGGTGCCGCTGACGTTGACGTGCCCGAGCTTGCGGCCCGGGCGGATGCCCTTGCCGTACAGGTTGACGCGGGCCTCGGGGAACCGTGCGAGCACGTCGGGCAGCGCGTCGGTGAGGGCGTCGAGGCTCGAGCCGAGCACGTTCGCCATCACCGTCCAGGGCGCGCGGGCGGCGGTGTCGCCGAGCGGCAGGTCGAGCACCGCGCGCAGGTGCTGCTCGAACTGGCTCGTCACCGCGCCGTCGATGGTCCAGTGGCCGGAGTTGTGGGGGCGCATCGCGAGCTCGTTGACCCACACCGCGGCGGTGCCGTCGGCCTCCCGGGTCTCGAACAGCTCGACGGCGAGCACGCCCGTGACGCCGAGCCCGTCGGCCACCGCGACGGCGATCCGGCGCGCCTCGGCGTCCACCGCCGGGTCGAGGTCCGGCGCGGGCGCGACGACCTCCGCGCAGACGCCGTCGCGCTGGATCGACTCGACGACGGGCCAGGTCCGCACCTCGCCGGACGGGCGGCGGGCGACCAGCGCCGCGAGCTCGCGCACGAACGGCACCTTGCGCTCCACCAGCAGCGGGGGGCCGCCGTCGGCCGCGGCCTGCAGCCAGTCCGCGACGTCGTCGGGCGACGACACGACGCGCACGCCCTTGCCGTCGTAGCCGCCGCGGGACGTCTTCACCACGGCCTCGTGCCCGGCCTCCTCGGCGAGGAACGCGGCGAGCGCGTCGCGCGCGGCGGCCGGGTCGGTCGGCAGCGCGGCCCAGCGCGGGCACGGCAGGCCCAGCTCGGTGAGGCGGCGCCGCATGACGATCTTGTCCTGCGCCTGCACCAGCGCGTCCGGGCCGGGGCGCACCGGCGTGCCGTGGTCGATGAGGTCCTGCAGCAGCGCGTTGGGCACGTGCTCGTGCTCGAACGTGAGCACCGCGGCCGGGGCGCGACCGTCGTCCGGGGCGATGAGCGCACGGATCGCGGCGTCGTCGCTCGCCACGCCGACCGGAGCGTCGGTGACCACCTGCGCGGCCGACGACGCCGGGTCCTCGACCAGCACCCGCAGGCCCACGCCCAGCTCGGCGGCGGCGGGAGCCATCATGCGGGCGAGCTGACCTCCTCCGACGACGGCGACGACAGGGGCGGAGGCAGTGGGTCCGGTCACGGGCATCGAGGATACCGGCCCCGCCGGGGGGTCAGCCGCCTTGGTGGTGCAGCCAGCCCCGCCGGCGGCCGCGCGACGAGATCGTCGTGCCGGGCGGCAGCACCAGGTGCGGGTCGAGCGTGCGCGGCACGCCCGCGAGGAAGAGCGCGAAGATCGGGGGCCGGCGCTGCACCAGGTCGAGCCGGCCGCCGTCGGCGGCGGCCAGGTCGCGCGCCAGGGCGAGGCCGAGGCCCGTGCTGCCGCCCGTCGTCGTGCCGCGCTCGAAGATGCGGGTCGCGACGTCGTCGGCCACGCCCTCCCCCTCGTCGGCGACCTCGATCGCGACCGCGCCGGTCGTGCCCGACGGGCGCGACCGCACCGTCGTCGTCCCGTCGCCGTACTTGAGCGAGTTCTCGAGCAGGGTCGCGATGATCTGCGCCAGGGCTCCCGGCGTCGCGAGCACCTGCATGCCGTCGGGGACCTCGATGACGAGCCGCCGACCTGTCTCTTATACACATCCGAGCCCCTTGG
>NZ_JBHXAW010000034.1:0-22632 GCF_042726645.1 Isoptericola sp. NPDC060257 | reverse complement strand
CAGGAATTCCCTGGGCCGCCCGGGTCGGCCGCGCCTACGGTCGACCCGTGCCCGACGCGATCTTCGCCGACCCCACGCTCGCCCGGCTGTACGACCCGCTCGACCCGGACCGCCGCGACCTCGATCCGTACCTGGCGCTCGCCCGCGAGCTGGGCGCGCGCCAGGTGCTCGACGTCGGCTGCGGGACGGGCACGCTCGCCGTGCTGCTCGCGGCGGAGGGCGTCGACGTCGTCGGCGTCGACCCGGCGGGCGCCTCGCTCGACGTGGCCCGCGGCAAGCCGGGCGCCGGGCGCGTGCGCTGGCTGCACGGAGACGCCACGACGCTGCCGCCGTTGCAGGTGGACCTCGCCACGATGACCGGGAACGTCGCGCAGGTCTTCCTCACCGACGACGACTGGGCGGCGACCCTCCGTGGCGTGCACGCCGCGCTCTTCCCGGGCGGTCGTCTCGTGTTCGAGACCCGCGACCCTGCGCGGCGGTTCTGGGAGCGCTGGACCCGCGAGCGTACGCACCGCCACAGCGACGTGCCGGGGTTCGGCGTCGTCGAGACGTGGACCGACCTGGTCGACGTCTCGTTGCCGCTCGTGAGGTTCCGCGGCACCTTCGTCCTGGCCGACGGACGGGTCCTGCGCTCGGACTCGACCCTCCGGTTCCGGGAGCACGACGAGCTGGCGGCGTCGCTCGAGGAGGCCGGCTACGTCGTCGAGCAGGTGCGCGACGCGCCCGACCGACCCGGTCTGGAGTGGGTCTTCGTCGCCCGGGCGGCCGGGCCCGGATGACGCCGGGCTGACGCGGCCTCAGCGCGCCGTGCGGACGACCATCTTCCCGGTGTTGGCGCCGGCCATCATGTCGAGGAACGCCTGCGGGGCGTTCTCGATGCCGTCGACGACGGTCTCGTCGTAGGCGATCTTCCCGTCCGCGAACCAGCCGGTCATGAGCTCACGGAACTCGGCGCCGTGGTGGAGGTAGCCGCCCAGCGTGAAGCCCTTGAGCATGAGGCCCCTGGTGATGAGGTTCGCCATGTTGTCCGGGCCGGGCAGGCGGTCGGTGGCGTTGTAGCCGGCGATGGCCCCGCACAGCGCGACCCGGCCGCCGTCGTTCATCACGTCGAGCGCTGCGGTGAGGTGGTCGCCGCCGACGTTGTCGAAGAAGACGTCGACGCCGCCCGGCACCAGCGCGGGGAGCTGCTCGCGGACCGGGGCGTCCTTGTAGTCGAGAGCGGCGTCGTAGCCGTACTTCGAGGTGAGCAGCTCGACCTTCTCGGCCGACCCGGCCGACCCGACGACCCGCTCCGCGCCGAGCAGGCGCGCGATCTGGCCGGCCGCGGTGCCGACGGCGCCCGCCGCGCCCGAGACGAACACGGTGTCGCCCGGCTTCATGCCCGCGATCGCGGTGAGGCCGACGTACGCCGTGAGGCCCGTCATGCCGAGGATGCCCAGGTGGAGCGACAGCGGCACGCCCGGCAGCTCGGGCACGACGCGGAAGCCGCGCGCGTCCTCCTGCGCGACGTCGCGCCAGCCGTGCTGGTGCAGCACCACGGCGCCCACAGGGATGTCGTCGGACGCCGACTCGAGGACGCGCCCGATCGCGCCGCCGGTCATGGTCTCCCCCAGCGCGAAGGGCGGGGTGTAGCTCTTCACGTCGTTCATGCGCCCGCGCATGTACGGGTCGACGGAGACGAACTCGTTGGCCACGCGGACCTGGCCCGGCTCGAGGTCGCCGTAGGTGACCTGGACGGTGCGGAAGTCGTCCGGAGCGGGCCACCCGGTGGGGCGGGCGGCGAGCTGGACCTGGGTGCTGACGATGGAGGACATGCGGGTGTGGTGCCTACTTCCGGGGTCGATGATCAGGACGCGAGACCGACGACGAGCGCGACGACCGCGAGCAGCGGCGCGGCGCCCTGCGTGACGGCGGCGCGGCGCTTGTCGGGCGAGGAGAGGAACAGGACGAGGGCGGCGGCGAGCATGCTGCCGGTGCCTGCCAGCACGAGGGCCGCGCCGGCACCGGTGGTGCCGACCGTGCTCCCGAGTGCGACGAGCACGATGCCGATCGCGGTCACGACGGCGAGGAACAGGTTGTAGAAGCCCTGGTTGAAGGCCAGCTCGCGCGTGGCGGCGGCCTCCTGCTCGGTCGTGCCGAACGTGGCGCGCGCCCGGGGCGTGGTCCACGCGACCGACTCGAGCCAGAAGATGAACACGTGGAGCGCGGCGGCGATCCCGGCCAGGACGAGCCCTGCGACGACCATCGGTTCTCCCTGCTGCCTGCCGGCGCACCCGCCGGCGATTCTGTAACGGTCGGTCCACTGTATATACTGCAACGAGCGTTACACAACTGGAGGCACGATGGGCAGGGCGCAGGGGTTCGAGACCGAGCTGGCGGTCCGGGCGGCGCGCGAGGTGTTCTGGCGCGACGGGTACGCGGAGGCGTCCGTCCCCGCGCTCGAACGCGCCACCGGCCTGAACCGGTCGAGCATCTACCACGCCTTCGGCTCCAAGCGCGGCCTCTTCGACGCCGCCGTGCAGAGCTACCTGGACGAGGTCGTGCGGCCGCGCCTGCGCCCGCTCGTGGCCGACGACGTCGCCCCCGACGCGCTCGTCGAGTACCTCACCGGCCTGCGCGCGGCGCTCGCCCGCGCGGACGAGGTCCAGGGCACCTCGGGCTGCCTGCTCGTCAACACGTCGGGCTCCCCCATCGCGGCCGACGACTCCGTGCGCCGCACCGTCGCCGACTACCGCGCCGAGCTGCGCGCCGCCCTCCGGCGCGGGGTGGTCGCGCGGCGACCGGACGCGTCACCGGCCGACGCCGACCGGCTCGCCGACGTCTGCACGGCCCTCGTCATCAGCGCCTTCACCCTGGTGCGCGTGGACCCGCCGAGCGCGCTGCACTGCCTGGACACCGCCGTCGACGCGCTCGAGCACTGACGCCGCCCCCGACCGCCCGGCAGGTCGACGGGTGGTACGTCGCGGCGGCCGGGAATCGCCGACCCGGCGGTCAGGTGCCCGGGACCACGAGCCCGGTGTCGTACGCCCACACCACGAGCTGCACGCGGTCGCGCGCCCCCGTCTTGGTCATGACCCGGCTCAGGTGCGACTTCACCGTGCTCGCCTCGAGGAACAGCGCCGCGGCGATCTCCGCGTTGGACGACCCCCGGCACAGCAGCGCGACGATCTCCTGCTCGCGCGCGGTGAGCAGCCCGGTCGCGGCCGGGTCGGGCACGACGGGGCCGCGGCGCCGTGCGAACTCGTCGATGACGCGCCGCGTGAGGGTCTGGTCCACGAGCCCGTCCCCGGCGGCGACCCGGCGCACGGCGTCGACGAGCACCTCGGGCTCGGCGTCCTTGAGCAGGAAGCCGGACGCGCCGGCCTCCAGCGCGCCGAACACGTAGTCGTCGAGGTCGAAGGTGCTGACCACGAGCACGGGCACCGGGTCGACGACGCCCGGCCCGGCGAGCTCGCGCGTCGCGGTGATGCCGTCGCCGCCGGGCATGCGCACGTCCATGCACACGACGTCGGGCCGCTCGCGGCGGGCGACGCGGACGGCGTCGGCGCCGTTCGACGCCTCCCCCACGACCTCGAGGCCCTCGCTCTGCAGGATCACGGTGAACCCGGCGCGCACCACCGCCTGGTCGTCCACGAGCACGACCCGCGTCATCGGGCGCCCTGCCCGGCACGCACCGACCGACCCTCGGCGCCTGCGGGGCGTGGCACGACGAGGCGCACCAGCCAGCCGCCGCCGGACGTGCGGCGCGCGGTGAGCCGGCCGCCCACGAGCTCCGCGCGCTCGGTCATGCCGATGACGCCGTGCCCCGGGCCCGCCTCCTGCGGCGGCGCTATCGACGCCGACCGGTCGGCGGGGCCGTTGCGCACGGTGACCGCCACCTCGTCCTCGTCGTACACGGTCTCGACGTCGACGGCGCTGCCCGGCGCGTGCCGGCGGGCGTTGGCGAGCGACTCCTGCAGCACCCGGTACACCGTGAGCTGCACGGTGGGCGGGAGGTCGTAGGGCTCGCCCCGCCGCGTCTCCTGCACCCGCGTGCCCGTGCTCCGGGCGAGGTCGATCAGCGCGGGCACGTCGGCGAGGGTCGGCTGCGGGGCCGACGGCGCGTCGTCGCCCTCGCCGGTGTCGCGGAGGATGCCGACGACGAGCCGCAGGTTGTCGAGCGTCTCCCGCCCCTGCCCGCGGATCCAGCGCAGCGACTCCTTCGCCCGCTCGGGGTCGCCCGCGACGAGCCGCTCCGCGGCGGCCGCCTGCACGACGATGCCGGACAGGTGGTGCGCCGCGACGTCGTGCAGCTCGCGGGCCATGCGGCCACGCTCCGCGAGGACGGCCTGGGCGGCGAGCGCCTCGCGCTCGCGCTCGGCCTGCGCCACGCGCGCCCGCAGCTGGGCGAGCAGCTCGCGCCGGGTGCCGACGTACGCGCCGACCAGGACGGCGCCGAGGTAGACCACCAGCGCGGACACCAGCCCGCCCCACAGCTGGGTGCCGACGGTCACGCCGAGCTCCGCCACCGTCGCGGGGCCGCCCAGCACGTACCCGAGCAGCACCTGCACGACGGCCGCGCCCGCCGCGGCGCCGAGGGCCGGCCGTCGCGGGGCGTGCACGCCCACCGAGTAGGCGGCGACCAGCGTCGCCGGCGCCTGGAAGTTCACGAACGGCGGCAGCAGCGGCGCCAGCGCGAGCTGCCCGAGCAGCACGAGCGCGAGGCACAGCATCGGGAACCGGCGCCGCAGCGTGAGCGCCATCGCCTGCCCGACGAGGACGACGCACGCCGTCACCAGCGCGCCCGTGCTCATCCCGTCCACCGACGCCCGGGCCCCGAACGACTCGCCGAGGCTCGACGACACGACCTGCAGCAGCGTCAGGAGCAACGCGACCGACAGCGCCGCGATGACGGCGCCGAGCAGCGCGTCGCGGCCCGTGGGGGTCCGGACGCCGAGGGCGTCGAGCCGCCGTCGCAGCGCGTCGAGCACAGGTCCTCCGTCGGTGTCGGGATGGCTGTCTGGATGCTTCTCTGGACGGTCTCGGGGTGACCGTCGGGCCCGGCCCACGGTACGCCGTCCGGGGCCGGGCACGACCCGTCGTCGCTGGTCAGGCGGGTATCGATCTGATATCAGGCGAGGTCACGACGACGGAACACGGCGCCGGCGGTGACGAGCAGCACGGCCGCCCAGGCGACCAGCCCCGCCAGCGCCGCGGCGGCACCGAGCGCCGGGCCGGCGTCCGTCGTCGCCCCGAAGAGCTGGGCGGCGCCCTGACCCGCCGACGCGAGGGACCCGAGGGTGATCGGCAGCCACGACGTCGCCGTCGTCGCGCCGCCCGTGAGGACGAGCGCGGCGGCCTGGATCATCGGTTCCACGAGGGCGAGCGCCACGACCACGACGATCGCCGCGACCTGCCCCCGCACGAGGGTACCGACGGCGAGCCCCAGCCACGAGAGCAGGACCATCACCGCGAGGCCCCGCGCCCAGACGCCGAGCGCCTCGCCGGGCCCGATCGCCAGGCTCGCGCCGGGCGTCGTCGCGACCGCGAGGACCAGCCCGACGGCCGTGACCAGCGCGAGCGCCACCCCGATCGCGAGCGCCGCCGTCGCCGTCGCCCCCGCCTTGCCGGCGAGGATCCGCAGCCGGTCCGGCACGGCCAGCGCCGTGGGCACGATGCCGCCGGTGCGGAAGTCCGTCGTGGCCGCGAGCGCGCCGAGCAGCAGCACGCACAGCGCGGTGACGCCGCTGGAGCCGGACCCGGCGGGCCCGGTGCCCATGAGGTCGAGCAGCGACCGCTGGGCGGCGGCGGACCCGAGATCCGTGGCGGCGGCGAGACCGGACAGGAGCTCGCTGGTGTCCGCCGGGGACATCTGCGGCCCGACGTGGAACCCGGCGTCCGACCCTCCCAGCGCCTCGAGGGTGCGCAGCGTGCGCGGCAGCACGAGGGTGAGGGTCTGCGCGAGCAGCATCCCCGCGACGGCGACGATCCCGATGACCCAGGGCGTCCGGGTGCTGCGCAGCTTGAGCAGCTCGGCCCTGAACACGGCGAGAGACATCAGCGGACTCCTTCGGTGGCGGCGGTGAGATCGAGGTACACGTCCTCGAGGCTCCGGTCGGTGGTGACGATCTCGCCCAGGGAGCCCGCGGCCACGACGCGGCCCTGGCCGATGACGACCAGGTCGTCCGCGACCTGCGCCACCTCGCCCAGCACGTGGCTCGCCAGCAGCACCGTGCCGCCGTCGTCGGCGAAGGTGCGCAGCAGCTCGCGCAGCCACCGCATCCCGGCCGGGTCGAGGCCGTTGGCGGGCTCGTCGAGCACCAGGACGTCGGGGCGGCCGAGCAGCGCGGCGGCGATGCCGAGGCGCTGCTTCATGCCGAGCGAGTAGGTGCGCACGCGGCGGTCCGCGGCGGGAGTCATGCCGACGGCGGCGAGCACCTCGTCGACCCGGCGGGCCGGGAGGCGCGACGCCGCGGCGAGCACCCGCAGGTGGTCGCGGCCGGTGCGCCCGGGGTGCAGGCCGCCCGCGTCCAGGAGGGCCCCGACCACCTGCGCCGGGCGCTCCAGGTCGCCGTAGCGCCGGCCGTCGAACGTCGCCGTGCCGGCGTCCGCCCGGGCCAGGCCGAGCAGCACGTGCAGGGTCGTGCTCTTGCCCGCGCCGTTCGGACCCAGCAGGCCCACGACCCGCCCCGGCTCGGCGGTGAAACCCACGTCGTGCACGGCCTCGAAGCCGCCGTAGGACTTGTGCAGCCCCTCGATCCGGATGGTGGTCATCCGTCCCCTCCCTCGTCGTCCGGCGGCCGTCGTTCGCCATGCCGGTACCCCCGAGCCTCCCCGGGGGCGGGGGTCCGGGTCTTGAGGCGGAGGGCGGAACCTCGGTTGCGCCTTTCGGGGGAGGTCGTGCGTCCCGGCGCCCGACCGCGCGACGGAGAGGGATCGGCGTCACGCCGCGGCGAAGAGCCGCTCCAGGTGCTGGTCGACGGCCGCCAGCGCGGCCTCCGGCTCGATGACACCGAGCTCGAGCAGGGGCGTGAGCCCGGTCAGCGCCAGGAGGAGGTCCGTCTCGACGTCGGGGTCCCGGTCCGGGGCGATCCGGCCCTGCGCGATCGCCTGGCGGACGAGGCGCTCGACCGTCGCGCGGCCGTCGCGGAGCCCGAGGCCCGCCTGCTCGCGCAGCGCCGGGTCGTGCAGCGCCTCGAGGACGTAGGCGGCGCTCATGCGGCTGGACGCGCGGGCGTCGGGGTGCAGGGGCAGCATCTCGGTGAGCACCAGGCGCAGCACCTCCCGGGGGTGCGGCGGTTCCTCGAGCGCGGCGAGCCCCCGCGCGACCCGGTCGGCGGTGCGCTCGGCGGCGAAGTCCATCGCGAAGGTCAGCATCGCCGCGCGCGACGCGAAGTAGTGCTGCAGCTGCCCCAGCGAGACCCCGGCCTCGCGGGCGACCTCCCGCAGGGTCGCCCTGGTCCACCCGCGCTGGTCGACGACGCGCCACAGCGCGTGCGCGATCTCCTCGCGGCGCTCCTGGTGGTCCACCAGCTTCGGCATCCTGCCCCCGGGTTGTCGTACGCTCGACATCATACAGTTGACCGAAAACCCGCCACGACGGGGAGCCACGATGAGCGACGAGCAGCCGCCGGCGGCGTTCTTCGACCCGTACGCGGTCGCCGTCGACGACGAGGTGGCGATCGCGCTGCTCGCCGAGATGCACCTCAGGAAGGCGATCGACCGCGGCGACTTCGACGACCTGCCCGGCAGCGGCAAGCCGCTCGACCTGCAGGACCTCCACGACCCGGACTGGTGGCTGAAAGCCTTCATGCGCCGCGAGAGGCTCGTGGTGCTGCCGCCCTCGATCCAGCTGCGCAAGGACGACGCCGCGCTGGACGGGCTCCTCGACGAGCTGTGGAGCGAGGACGACGTGCGCGAGGAGGTCGAGGAGTTCAACCGACGGGTCCTGCGGGGCCGCTACCAGCCGGCGGCCGGGCCGCCGCTGGTCACCATGCCGCGCGACGTCGAGGCGACGGTCGCCGCCTGGGCGGGCCGCCGCGACGCGCGTGCCGCGCAGGCGCGCGAGCAGGCGCGGGCCGAGGCGGAGGCCGAGGACGGCCGCCGTCGGTCCCGTCGACGGGCTCGCCGACGCCGATCTCGCTGACGGCGGCGCCCGGGGCCCGGCGATCGTCGTCGGGAGTGCGCCGGGTCCGTGGTGACGCCCTGTGGAAGAACGACGGCCCGTGTCGGCGCGGGCCCGTAACCTGGCCGACGTGCTGCACGTCCACCGGTCCGAGCGCTCCGACGCGCTGGTCGCTCCCCTCTCCGACGTGCTCGCCGTGCCGCCGGACGACCCGTTCACGCCCGACGTCGTCGCCGTGCCCACGCGCGGCATCGAGCGTTGGCTGGCGCAACGGCTGTCGCACCGGCTCGGGGTCCCCGGGGGCTCGGGCGCGGGCATCTGCGCCAACGTGGACTTCTCCTCGCCGTCGCGTCTGGTCGCGTCCGCGGTGACGGCGGTGACCGGCGTCGAGCCCGACGACGACCCGTGGCGCCGCGCCCGGCTCGTGTGGCCGGTGCTGGAGACGATCGACGCGTCCCTCGACGAGGGCTGGGCGGCGCCGCTCGCGCGCTACGTCGGCGAGGACGGCGACGGCGTGCGGCGCTCGCGCCGCGTCGCGCTCGCGCAGCGCGTGGCGGAGCTGTTCGCCGCGTACGCGCAGCAGCGGCCGGCCCTGCTCGCCGACTGGCTCGACGGTCGTGACGACGACGGCGCGGGCGCGCCCGTCCCCGACGACCTCGCGTGGCAGCCGCGGCTGTGGCGGCGGGTGCGCGAGCGGGTGGACGCCCCCGGGCCCGCGGAGGTGCTGACGGAGGCGGTCGGCGTGCTGCGCACCGACCCGGGCGCGGTGGACCTCCCCGCCCGGCTGTCCGTCTTCGGACCCACCCGGCTGCCGGAGGACCAGCGGCAGGTGCTCGCCGCGCTCGCGCTGCACCGCGACGTCCACCTGTGGTTGCCGCACCCGTCGCCCGCGCTGTGGCAGTCGGTCGAGGGCCTGGTCGGCGAGGGCGCCGTCGTCGGGGCGCGTCGTGACGACACGCCCCCGGCCGCGCGCCACCCGCTGCTGGCCTCGACCGCGCGCGACTCGGTCGAGCTGCAGCTCCGGCTCTCCGGTGCCCTCGACCCCGCCGGCGAGGGAGCCCCCGAGGTGCATGTCGCCTCCCACCCGGCGCCGCCACCCCCGGGCACGCTGCTCGGCGCGCTGCAGACGACGCTGCGCGCCGACGACCCCGACGCCGCACCCGTGCCCGTCGCGCCCGACGACCACAGCGTGCAGGTGCACGCCTGCCACGGCCGCGCGCGCCAGGTCGAGGTGCTGCGCGAGGTGCTCACCGGGCTGTTCGCCGCCGACCCCACGCTGGAGGCGCGCGACGTCATCGTCATGTGTCCCGACGTCGAGTCGTTCGCCCCGCTCGTGACGGCCACGTTCGGCGCCGCGCCCGACGGTGTCACCCAGGTGCACCCCGGCCAGCGGCTGCGGGTCAGCCTCGCCGACCGGGGGCCCGGCGTGATCAACCCCGTGCTCGGCGTGCTGGCGAGCCTGCTGCGACTGGCCGACGGGCGCGTCACGGCCTCGGAGGTGCTCGACCTCGCCACGACCGAGCCCGTGCGCCGCCGCTTCCGCCTCTCCGACGACGACCTCGACCGCTGGCGCGACTGGGCCGTCGAGGTGGGCGTGCGCTGGGGCGAGGACGGGTCCCGGCGGGACCGCTTCGGCATCGACCCGCGGGTGCGGCAGGGGACCTGGGACGCGGCCCTGGACCGGGTGCTGCTGGGCGTCGCGATGGCCGAGGAGGACTCGCGGTTCGTGGGCCCGGCGCTGCCGCTCGACGACGTCGGTTCGACGGACGTGGACGTCGCCGGCCGGTTCGCCGAGCTGGTCTCGCGGCTGACCGGGCTGCTCGCCGACCTCGACGGCACCCACCCGCTGGAGCACTGGCTCGACACGCTGGACCGGGCCGTCACGCTGCTCGCGGACCCGGCGCCGGACGACGCGTGGCAGTCGCTGCAGGCGCACCGGGTGCTCGGCGACGTGCGGGCCGCGGGCGCGGGCCGGGCCACCGCCGGCGACGGGCTGCGGCTGGAGGACGTGCGCGCCCTGCTCGCCGACCGGCTGGCCGGCCGCCCCACGCGCGCGGGCTTCCGCACCGGCGCGCTCACCGTGTGCTCGCTCGAGCCGATGCGCGCCGTCCCGCACCGCGTGGTGTGCCTGCTGGGCATGGAGGACGGCGCGTTCCCCCGGTCCGCGACGCCGGACGGCGACGACCTCCTCGCGCGCGACCCGCTGCTGGGCGAGCGCGACCGGCGCAGCGAGGACCGGCAGATCTTCCTCGACGCGCTCACCGCCGCGCGCGAGCACCTGGTGGTGCTGCACTCCGGCGCCGACGAGCGCACCGGCGCCGCCCGGCCGCCCGCCGTGCCCGTCGCCGAGCTGCTGGACGCGCTCGACCGGGTCGGCGAGGCGTCGGACGGCGGGTCGGTGCGGCGGCAGGTCGTGGTGCGGCACCCGCTGCAGGTGGTGGGCGAGCGCAACTTCGAGGCCGGCGCGCTCGGCGCCCCTGGCCCGTTCAGCTTCGACACGGCGGCGTTCCGGGGCGCGGAGGCCGGGCGCGGGGCGCGCGTCGAGCCGGGGCTGCTCGTGCCCCAGCCGCTCGCCCTCGAGGCGCCGGCCCCTGCGGAGGTGGACCTCGACGACCTCGTCGCGATGCTCGAGCACCCGGTCCGATGGTTCCTGCGGACGACGCTCGACGTGCGCGTGGCGCAGGACGAGGACGAGGTCGACGACCGCCTGCCCCTGACGATGGCGCCGCTCGCGGCGTGGGGCGCGGGCGACCGCATCCTCACCGCCGTGCTCGGGGGCACCGACCCCGGCCGGGCGTTCCAGGCGGAGTGGCGACGCGGCCAGGCCCCGCCGCGCGAGCTGGGCCGCACCGCGCTGCGCGACGTCGTCGAGCGGGTGCAGCCGGTGGAGACGATGGCGCGGCAGGTCCGGGCCGACCAGGCGGCGCGCGCCGTCGACGTGTCCGCCACGCTCCCCTCCGGCGTCCTCGTCACCGGCACCGTCCCCGGCGTGCACGGCGGCCGCGTCGTGCGCGCGGAGTACTCGAAGCTCGGGCCGAAGCACCGCCTGCGCGCCTGGGTGCAGACCCTCGCCCTCGCGGCGTCCGGCGGCGACGGCGGCCTGCCCGAGGGGCAGCAGTGGCACGCGGGGACGGTCGGGCGCGCACCGGGCCGAGGCGCGAAGGCGGCGTGGAGCCTGATCCAGTCGCCCGACCCGGACGACGCCGCCCGGCTGCTCGACGACCTCGTCGCCCTGCGCGCCGAGGCCACCCGTGCGCCGCTCCCCCTGCCGCCGGACGCGTCGCACGCGTACGCCGTCTCCCGCGGCGGCGGCACGGGCGATCCCGGACAGGCGACCAGCGAGGCCCGCTTCACCTGGAACGGCGGCTTCGAGAAGTCCGACGCCTACCACCTGATGGTGTGGGGGGACGGGGCGTCGTTCGACGCGATCGCCGGCGTGCCGGACGAGGACGACCGGCGCCGGTTCCCCGACGAGCCCTCGCGTCTGGGCGCGCTCGCCCGGCGGGTGTGGGACCCGTTGCTGGCGCACGAGCAGAAGGGCACCTCATGACGGCGGGGACGGGCTTCGGCACCGACGCGACCGGGGGTCTGGCGGGAGTCCCCGAGCGCCCGGTCTTCGACGTGTGCGGGCCGCTGCCGGAAGGCACCACGGTGCTCGAGGCGAGCGCCGGCACGGGCAAGACGTTCACGATCGCGGCGCTCGCGACGCGGTTCGTCGCCGAGGGCCGCGCCGAGCTGCGCGAGCTCATGCTCGTGACGTTCGGCCGGGCCGCGACGTCCGAGCTGCGCGACCGCGTCCGCGAGCGGCTGGTGAGCGCCGAGCGCGCGCTGCGCGGCCCGGACCCGGCGTCCAGCGACGACCCCGTCGTGGCGCTGCTCGCCGACGTCGGCGCCGCCGAGCTGGACCGCCGCCGCGCCCGCCTCACGGCCGCGCTGTCGCAGCTCGACGCCGCGACCATCACGACGACGCACGGCTTCTGCCAGCAGATGCTCACGTCGCTCGGCATCGCGGCCGACGTCGACCCCGCGGCGACGTTCGTCGCCGACGTCGCCGACCTCGTGCGCGAGGTGTCCGACGACCTGTACGTCCGCCGCTTCTCCGACGAGGCGCACCCCGCGCTGACCCCGTCGATGGCCGCCGACCTGGGCCGCGCCGCCGTGAGCGACCACCAGGCCGTCGTCGAGCCCGCCGAGCCGGGCGGGGGTGCCCCCTCCACCCCGGGCGCGCTGCGGCGGGCGGTGGCCCAGGAGACCCGCGACGAGACCCTGCGGCGCAAGCGGACGCAGCACCTCCTGGACTACGACGACCTCCTGGTCATGCTGCGCGACGCGCTCGGCGACCCGGTGCACGGCCCCGTCGCGGCCGAGCGCGTGCGCTCCCGGTTCCGCGTGGTGATGGTGGACGAGTTCCAGGACACCGACCCCGTGCAGTGGGAGATCCTGCGCACCGCGTTCCACGGGCACCGCACCCTGGTGCTCATCGGCGATCCCAAGCAGGCGATCTACGCCTTCCGCGGCGCCGACGTGGTCGCCTACCTCGACGCGCAGCAGGACGCGACCGCCGTCGCCACGCTGGGGACCAGCTGGCGCAGCGACGAGCCGCTCCTGCGTGCGCTCGACACCCTGCTGGGCGGGGCGGCTCTGGGCGACGAGCGGATCGTCGTGCGGCCGGTGGACGCCGCGCACCGCGGGTCGCGCTTCGACGGCGGCGCACCGCTGCGGCTGCGACAGGTGACGCGTGCCGCGCTCGCAATGTCGCCGGGCGAGACGCCGCCGGTCGGTCCGCCGCGCCAGCTCGTCGCCGCGGACGTCGCGGCCGACATCGCCGCACGCCTGGGCCGCGACCGGCTGGTGGACGGGGACGCCGGGGCCGCGGAGGGTGCGTGGCGCCCGCTCGAGCCGCGCGACGTCGCGGTGCTGACCCGCACGAACGCGCAGGCCGAGGCGGTCCGCTCGGAGCTCACCAAGCGCGGGGTGCCCGCCGTCGTCTCGGGGCTGTCGAGCGTGTTCGCGACGCCGTCGGCCCGCGACTGGCTCACCCTGCTCGCCGCCCTGGAGCAGCCGGGCGCCCACGGGCGCGCGGCGGCGCTGGCGCTGACGCCGTTCGTCGGCTGGGACGCGGAGCGGCTCGCCACGGCGGACGACGCCGCGCACGACGCGCTCGCCGACACGGTGCGGCGCTGGTCCCGGCTGCTCTGGTCGCGCGGCGTCGCCGCGCTCCAGGAGGCGGTGACCCGCGACGGCCTGGCGGAACGGCTGATGCGCACCAGCACCGGCGAGCGCCACCTCACCGACCTGCGGCACGTGGGCGAGGTGCTGCACGCCGCGGCGGTCACGGAGGGCCTGGGTGCCTCGGCGCTCACGGCGTGGCTGCGGCGGCGCATCCGCGAGGCCGCGCAGGACTACGACGAGGAGCGCAGCCGGCGGCTGGAGACGGACGCCGCGGCGGTGCAGGTGGTCACGGTGCACGCCAGCAAGGGACTGGAGTTCGGCGTCGTGTACGTGCCGTTCGCCTGGGACCGGTTCGAGCCGCGCCAGCCCGACGTCCTGCGGTTCCACGCCGGCGACGGGCGCCGCATCCTGCACGTGGGCGGCCCCGGCTCGTTCGGGTACGACGCCGCCCTGGAACGCCACCGCCGGGAGGAGGGCGGCGAGGACCTGCGCCTGCTGTACGTGGCGCTGACCCGTGCCCGGCACCAGGTGGTCGCGCACTGGGCGCCGTCGAAGGCGAACACCGCGAAGGCGGGCCTGACCCGCGTCGTCCTGGGGGACCGCACGCTCGGCGGCGAGCCCGCGCCGCACGCGCCCCAGCAGGCCATGCGCGACGACGCCGTCCGTGCGTCGCTCGGGACGCTCGCCCAGGGTTCCGGCGGCACGATCGCCGTCGAGGAGGTGCCGGGCACGCCGACCGCCGAGCGCTGGCGTCCGCCCGCCCAGGACGAGCCCGCACTGGATGTCGCGCACCTCGACCGGGTGCCGGACCCGACGTGGCGGCGCGCGTCGTACTCCGCGCTCACCGCCGGGGCGCACGCCGGTCGCCCGGGCGGCCTCTCGCCCGCGCCCGGCGCGGCCGAGCCCGCCCCGGGCGGTGTCGAGTCCGAGCCGGAGGGCGGTGGCCTCCAGGACGAGCCGGCCGAGGCCGCACCGACCGCGGTCCGGCCGGGCGGAACGGACGCCGCCGAGATCGGCGACGCGCCCGGCGCCGACCTGCCGTCGCCGATGTCGGGGCTGCCGGCCGGGACGGGGTTCGGCACCCTCGTGCACGAGGTGCTGGAGTACGCGGACACCGCGGCCCCCGACCTCGACGCCGAGCTGCTCGCCCGGTGCGCCGCCGCGGCGACGACGCGGGTGCCGGGTACCGACCCGGCCGAGCTCGCCGCCGCGCTCGGCGTCGTCGCGCGCACCCCGCTCGGGCCGCTCGCGGGCGGTCGCACGCTCGCGGACGTCGTCCCTCGCGACCGTCTCGCCGAGCTGGAGTTCGAGCTCCCGCTCGCCGGCGGCGAGGGCGACACGGACACCGGCGGGCCCGGGCCCGAGGGCGCCACCCTGGCCGGGATCGCCGCACTGCTGGGCCGCTACCTCGACGACGACGACGCGTTCTCCGCCTACCCCGCCGCACTGGCCGAGCTCGCGGCCGCCGACCCCACCGCCCGCCCCCTGCGCGGCTACCTCACGGGGTCGATCGACGCGGTGCTGCGGGCGCCCGGGGAGGACGGCGAACCCCGCTTCCTCGTGGTCGACTACAAGACGAACCGCCTCGGCGCGTTCGACGCCCCGCTCACGGCGCACGACTACCGGCCCGAGGCCACCGTCGACGCGATGCTGCACGCCCACTACCCGCTGCAGCTCGTGCTCTACCTCGTGGCGCTGCACCGCTACCTGGCGTGGCGGCTGCCGGGCTACGACCCGGACGTCCACCTCGGCGGCGGGCTGTACCTGTTCGTGCGCGGCATGTGCGGGCCGGGCACCCCCACCGGGCCCGACGGCGCCCCGTACGGCGTCGTGTCGTGGGTGCCGCCGCGCGGGCTGGTGCCGGCGCTGTCCGCGCTGCTCGACGGAGGCGACGCATGACCGACACCACCACGCTCCCGGGCGGTCCGGTCGAGACCTCCGGCGACGTCCGCTTCGCCGCCGCGGCGCCGTTGCTGCTGCGGGAGTTCAACGCGTCCGGCCTCGTGGCCGCGACGGACGTGCACGTCGCGACGCGGCTCGGTCGGCTGACGGGCGAGGACGACGCGACGGTGCTGCTCGCCGTCGCGCTCGCCGTCCGGGCGCTGCGCGGGGGGTCCGTCTGCGTGCGGCTCGACGACCCGGACGAGCTCGCCGCCCTCGCGCTGCCCGAGGACGCCGACCGGGGCGACGCCGCCGACGGCCCCGGCGCGGCCGCTCCTCCCCCGTGGCCCGAGCACGCGGCGTGGGTCCGAGCCATCGAGGCCAGCCCCCTGGTCGCCGTCGGCGCGGGCGGTCCCGAGGACCGGCCCGCGCGCTGGGTGGGCGGCCGGCTGTACCTCGACCGGTACTGGCGGGACGAGCTCACGGTGCGGCGACTGGTCGACGCCCGGCTCCAGGCGCCTCCCCTGGTGCCCGCGGGCGCCGGGCGGCTGGAGGCGGCGCTCGCGCGGCTGTTCCCGGAGGCGGGCGACGTGCGGCAGCGGCTCGCGGCCGCGCACGCCGCCGGCCGCAGGCTCACGGTGCTCACCGGCGGGCCGGGCACGGGCAAGACGACGACGGTCGCGCGACTGCTGGCCGTGCTGCAGGACGTCGCCGGCGAGCCCGCCCTGCGGGTCGCGCTCGCCGCTCCGACGGGCAAGGCGGCCGCCCGGCTGCAGGAGGCGGTCCGCGACGTCGTCGGCGCCCTGCCGCCTGAGGACCGCGAGCGGACCGGCCGGCCCGAGGCCACGACCGTCCACCGCCTGCTCGGCTACCGCAGCGCCACCCGGTTCCGGCACCACGCCGGGCACCACCTGCCGCACGACGTCGTCGTCGTCGACGAGACGTCGATGGTGCCGCTGTCCCTCATGGCGCGGCTGCTGGAGGCGCTGCGCCCGGACGCGCGGCTCGTCCTCGTCGGCGACCCGGACCAGCTCGCGTCGGTCGAGGCGGGGGCCGTGCTGGGCGACCTCGTCGCGCGGCCGGCGGTCGTCGAGAACCTGGCCGAGCACGTCACCACCACCCGGGCCGTGGTGGAGCCCGTCGAGGACGAGACCCTCGCCAACGGCGTCGTCCGGCTCGTCACCGTGCACCGCCAGGACGAGGACTCCGCGATCCTGCCCCTGGCTGCCGCCATCCGGGACGGTGACGCCGACGCGGTGCTCGACGTCCTGCGCGCCGGGACGGGCGGCGTCGAGCTCGTCGAGGCGGACACCGAACGCCTCGACGAGGCCGCCGTGCAGGGGCTGCACGAGGACGCGGTCGACGCCGGCCGACGGCTCGTGGCCGCGGCGCGGGACGGCGACGCGGCGCGCGCCCTCGAGGCGCTCAACGCGCACCGGGTCATGGTGGCGCACCGGCGCGGGCCGGTGGGCGTGGCCCGCTGGGCGGCGCAGGTCGAGGCCTGGGTCGAGGACGCGACGGCGGACGGCACCCTGCCGCCGTCGGTCCCCGGCTCGCCGTGGGTCGTGGGCCGGCCCCTGCTCGTCACGACCAACGACGCCGACGTCGGCCTCTACAACGGCGACACCGGCGTGCTCGTCGCCGAGGGCGACCCGGCCGACGGGGCGGTGGTCGCGGCCTTCGGCGACCCGCGCGCCCCGCTGCGCGTGCGCACCCACCGCCTGCCGCCCGTCGAGACCGTGCACGCCATGACGGTGCACCGCGCGCAGGGCAGCCAGTTCCGCCGCGTCTCCCTGGTGCTGCCGCCGCCCACGTCGCCGCTGCTCACCCGCGAGCTGCTGTACACGGCGGTCACCCGAGCGCAGGAGTTCGTGCGCGTCGTCGGCACCGCCGACGCCGTGCGCGCGGCGGTCGCGCACCCCGTCCGCCGCGCGAGCGGCCTGCGCGAGCCCCTGCCCGGGGGCGCGACGTGACGACCGTGCGGGTCCTGATGATCGACGTCGACGGCGTCCTCGTGCGCCGGCCGGACGGACGCCGCTGGGACGCGGACCTGCACGCCGACCTGGGGATCGACCCGGGAGATCTTCAGGACCTGTTCTTCCATGTGCACTTCGACGACGTCCTCGCGGGCCGCGCGGACCTCGTCGAGCGGCTGGACCTGGTGCTGCACGAGCTCGGGCCGGTGACCTCGCGGGAGCTCGTCGACTACTGGTTCGCGCACGACGCCACGCTCGACGTCGAGCTCCTCGACGACCTCGCGGCGCTGCGATCACGCGGGACCGACCTTCAGCTCGCCACCGTGCAGGAGCACCACCGGGCCCACTACCTCTGGCACGACCTGGCGCTCCGCGATCGTTTCACCGCGATCCACTATGCGGCCGACGTCGGCCACCGCAAGGGAGACACCGAGTTCTACCGCGTCGTCGAGTCCCGCACCGGGCTGGAACCGTCGGCGCACTGCCTGGTCGACGACCGCCTCGCAAACGTCGAGACCGCCCGGGCGGCGGGGTGGCGCGCCGTCCACTGGCGGCCCGGGCGCCGGCTCGCCGACACGCTCGCCTCCGCGGGCGACGCCACCTCCCACGACGGTGGCGAGGAATAGGGACGACGTCGCCGAGGGTTGTCCCAGGCGATGAACGCCGACGCCCCCGCACCCGCGCCCACCTCGCCCCGACTGTCCGTGCTGGACCTCGTCCCGGTCCGCACCGGCCAGTCCAGCCCGCAGGCGCTGGCCGCCTCGCTCGCGCTGGTGCGCCGGGCGGACGAGCTGGGCTTCGAGCGGTACTGGTTCGCCGAGCACCACAACATGCCCGCCGTGGCGGCCTCGACGCCGCCGGTCATGATCGCGGCGGCCGCCGCCGTCACCGAGCGCATCCGCGTCGGCTCGGGCGGCGTCATGCTGCCGAACCACGCGCCGCTCGTCGTGGCCGAGCAGTTCGCCGCGCTCGAGGCGCTGGCGCCCGGACGGGTGGACCTCGGCCTCGGCCGCGCGCCCGGCTCCGACCCGGTGGTCACCGCGCTGCTGCGCCAGTCCGGCCCGACGTCCGACGTCGAGCGGTTCCCGCAGCACGTGCGCGACATCCTCTCCCTCATGAGCCCTGACGGCGCCGCCCTCCGCCTCGGCGACGGCAACCTCTACGACGTGCACGCCACCCCCGCCGCCGACGGCACCCCCACGGTCTGGCTGCTCGGCTCCAGCGACTACTCCGCCCGCCTCGCCGCCGAGCTGGGGCTGCCGTACGTGTTCGCGAACCACTTCTCGGGCGCGGGCGTCGACCAGGTGCTCGCCCTCTACCGTGACGGCTACCGCCCGAGCCCCGCCCACCCCGAACCGCAGACGTTCCTCACCGCGAACGTCGTCGTCGCGCCCACCGCCGTCGAGGCGCACGAGCGCGCCCTGCCGCAGCTGCGGTCGATGGCCCGCCTCCGCACGGGCAAGCCGATGGGCCGCGCCGAGACCGTCGAGCAGGCCGCCGCCGAGCCGCTCGACCCCATGGCGGAGCAGATCATCGCCGACATGCGCGCACGCTGGGTCGTCGGCGAGCCCCACCAGGCCGCCGCCCAGCTCCGCGACCTCGCCACCCGGCACGGCGTGGACGAGGTCATGGTCGTGCCGGTGGCCGGCTCCTACGGGCCCGAGCCGCTGGACGCCACGCCCGGCCGCGTCCGCACGCTAGAGCTGCTCGCCGAGGCGCTCGCCGCCTGACCCGGCGCCGAACCGCCGCCCCACCCAGAGCGGCAGCCCGTTCCCGAATCGGCGATCATGTGTGCCGACCCGGGGACGAGCTCCCGGGTCGACCGGCCACGAGAGCGAGCCCGCATGCCCCATGTCACCGTCGTCCGCGCGGACAACCCCGGCCCGATGACGCTGGACGGCACGCGCTCGTACGTGCTGCGCGGGCCGGGCTCGTCGTCGTGCGTGGTCGTGGACCCGGGCCCCGACGACGAGCGGCACCTCGCCACCCTGGCTGGGTCGGGCCCGGTGGAGCTGGTGCTGGTCACGCACCGGCACGCCGACCACACGGCCGGCTCGGTGCGCTTGCGCGCGCTGACCGGCGCCCCGGTCCGCGCCGCGGACCCGGAGCACTGCCACGGCGGCGAACCGCTGCGCGGCGGCGAGGCGATCGACGCCGCCGGCCTCCGGGTCGACGTCCTCGCGACGCCGGGGCACACGGCCGACTCGGTGTCGTTCGTCGCGACGGCACCGGGCCGGTCCGGGCCGAGCGAGGCCGTGGTGCTCACGGGCGACACGGTGCTCGGGCAGGGCACCACCGTCATCGCCGAGCCGGACGGGTCGCTGCGCGACTACCTCGCCAGCCTCGACCTGCTGGGACGCGTGGCCGACGGCCGGGTCGGCCTGCCCGGGCACGGCCCGGCGATCGACGACCTCGGCGTCGCGGTCCGCGCCTACCGGGCCAACCGCCTGGAGCGCCTGGCGCAGGTCCGCGAGGCCCTGGCCGCGCTCCGCCACGCTCCCGACGACCCCTCGGCGGCCGACGCCGTCGTCGCGCACGTCTACGCCGACGTCGACCCCTCGGTGCGGCGCGCGGCGCGGCAGTCCGTCGTCGCGCAGCTCGCGTACCTGGCCGACGAGCCGGCCTGACCCGACGCGAGCGGGTGTCGGTGTCCCGCGGCACGATGGCGTGATGACGGTCACGCCTGCCCCCGAAGCCCGCCCCGCCGTCCGCCTCGGCGTCGCCTTCGTCCCGACGATGGCGCCCGAGTCGCTGCGGTCCCTCGCCACCGCCGCCGAGTCGGCCGGCCTCGACGACCTCTGGGTGTGGGAGGACTGCTTCAAGCAGAGCGGCGTCGCGTCGGCCGCGGCAGCGCTCGCCTGGACCGAGCGGGTCCGGGTCGGGATCGGCCTCATGCCGGCCCCGCTGCGCAGCACGGCGGTCACGGCGATGGAGGTCGCCACCGTCGCGCGCATGTTCCCCGGCCGGTTCGTGCCGGCCGTCGGCCACGGCGTC
Organism: Isoptericola sp. NPDC060257; assembly: GCF_042726645.1. Lineage (NCBI taxonomy): Bacteria > Bacillati > Actinomycetota > Actinomycetes > Micrococcales > Promicromonosporaceae > Isoptericola > Isoptericola sp. NPDC060257. The sequence continues at coordinate 2,505 of NZ_JBHXAW010000034.1, read as the reverse complement.
CAGGAGTGGATGGAGCAGTCCGGGGTGCGGGTCAAGTCGCCCCTCACCCTGCTGCGCGAGCACGCCGAGGCGCTCCGTGCCCTGCTCGCGGGCGAGGAGGTGACGACGTCGGGGCGCTACGTGACCCTCGACAGGGTCCGTCTCGACTGGCCCGCGCCGGAGGTCCCGCTGGTGCTCGGTGGCGTCGGGCCCCGCTCCCTCGCCCTGGCGGGCGAGCTGGGCGACGGCGTCGTCCTCGCCAACGCCCTCACCCCCGACGACGTGCGCACGGCCGCGGACACGGCCGGCGCCGCCGCGCAGGCCGCGGGCCGGCCCGCGCCGGGCGTGTACGCGACGCTGATCGCCGCGACGGGCGACGGCGCACAGCAGCGGCTCGACGCCGAGCTGCCGCTGTGGGGCGCGGCGCCCGGGCGCGGCATCGGCGCTGCCGGCGACGCCCGCACCATCGCCGACGCCGTGCTCCGGCTGGCCGCCGCCGGCGCCTCCGCCGTCGCCGTGCAACCCACGGCCGACGAGCCCGACCTCGCCGGGTTCGTCGAGCTGCTCGGCCGCGAGGTGCGGCCGCTGCTCGACCAGGCATGACCCACCCAGGGCAGGACCCACCCGAGGAGCAGACCATGGACTGGAAGATCGAGCTGATCCACGTGCCCGTGCGCGACGTGGACCGGGCGAGGGAGTTCTACGAGCGTGTCGGCTTCCACCCCGACCACGACCAGGTCGTGAACGACGACCTGCGGTTCGTGCAGATGACGCCGCCCGGCTCGGCGTGCTCCATCGCGTTCGGCACCGGGCTGGGCGGCACGCTGCAGCCGGGCCAGCTGGACGCGATCCAGGTGGTGGTACCCGACGCGGACGAGGCGCTGGCGCACCTGCGCGGCGCCGGGATCGAGGCACAGGGGGTGGACGACCTCCCGTGGGGCCGGTTCGTCACGTTCGCCGACCCGGACGGCAACTCCTGGACGCTGCAGCAGCTGCCGGCGTGGTCCGCGAACGCAGGCTGAGTCAGAGCCGCTTGCCGTAGCAGCGCTGCTGCTCGAACCCGGCGTGGTCGCCGAACGACTCGATCGGCTCGTAGCCGATGGCCTCGTACAGCGCGATCGCCTCGGGCTGCGCGGTACCGGTCTCGAGCACGAAGCGGCGGAAGCCGACCTGACGGGCGGCGCGCTCCAGCTCGGCCATCAGCCGCCGCGCGACGCCGCGCCCGCGGGCGTCGCCGTCCACGTACAGGCGCTTGACCTCGCCGGTCGCGGCCGGGTGCGCCGTGCCGCGGCCGCGCCGGTCGTCCGTGCCGGAGACGTCGCGCACCGCGGCGGTGCCGACGGGGCGGCCGTCCAGCCGGGCGACGAGCGTGACGACGATCGACCGCGGGTCGATCGCCGGCGCCTCGTCCTCCCCGCCGTACCGCACGGCCATCTCGGCCTCCTGCGCGGCGCGCAGCCCCGCGGCGGCGGGGTCGTCCCACGCCACGGCGTCGACCGTCAGACCCTCGGGCCCGACGGTCGACGGGAGGACGGTGGTGGCGGTCATGCCGAGACGAGCGAGGCCAGCACCGACGTGAAGAAGCCGAGCCCGTCCGTGCCGGAGCGCGGGCCGGCCTCGCCGTCCGGGCCGAACCCGGCCTCGACGGCGTGCTCCGGGTGCGGCATGAGCCCGACCACGTTGCCGCGCGCGTTGGCGATGCCGGCGATGTCACGACGCGAGCCGTTCGGGTTCCAGCCCTGGTAGCGGAACACGACGCGGCCCTCGCCCTCGAGCTCGTCGAGGGTACGGTCGTCGGCCACGAACTGGCCGTCCTGGTTCTTCAGCGGGATGGTGATGTGCTGACCGGGCCGGTACTGGTTGGTCCAGGCCGTCGACGTGTTCTCGACCGACAGCACCTGCTCGCGGCACACGAAGTGCAGGTGGTCGTTCTTGACCATCGAGCCGGGCAGCAGGTGCGCCTCGGTCAGCACCTGGAAGCCGTTGCAGATGCCGAGCACCGGCATGCCGCCCTTCGCAGCGTCCACCAGTGCGTCCATGGCGGGGGCGAAGCGCGAGATGGCGCCGGCGCGCAGGTAGTCGCCGTACGAGAACCCGCCGGGCAGGACGACGGCGTCGACGCCCTGGAGGTCGCCGTCGGCGTGCCACAGCGACACGGGCTCCCCGCCCGCGAGCCGCACCGCGCGGGAGGCGTCCCGGTCGTCGAGCGTGCCGGGGAAGGTGATGACGCCGATCCGCGCGGAGGCGAGGGTGCCGGCCGACATCAGGCCACGCCCTCGGACGTGATCGTCCCGGCGGCGTCCGTCGCGGCGTCCGCCACGCGCACGACGTCCTCGATGACGGGGTTGGACAGCAGCGTCTCGGCGGCCTGCTGGGCGGCGGCGAGCACCTCGGGCGTGACGTCGCCGTCCACCTCGAGCTCGAACCGCTTGCCCTGGCGCACCCCGCTGAACTGGGTGAAGCCGAGTCGGGGCAGCGCCCCCACGACGGCCTTGCCCTGGGGGTCCAGGATCTCGGGCTTGGGCA
>NZ_JBHXAW010000033.1:0-22831 GCF_042726645.1 Isoptericola sp. NPDC060257 | reverse complement strand
GCCCAGCAGCCGCGAGACCTGCTCGCCCTGGTACCAGAAGGTGCCGTCGCGCTCCTCGACCTCGGCGGCCGGGACGGGGATGCCCGGCTCAGCCGATCTCGAGCCGGATGGCGTCGTAGGCCGCCTCGTTCCACAGGTGCTCGGCGCCGGCGTTGATCTGCAGCGTGATCTCGTTGCCGGCCGGCTTCAGCAGGCCCGCGTCGAAGGCGATCTCGCGGGTGTGGTTCCGCCCGCCGCGCGCGCTGCGGTACGTGGCGCCCTTCGCGTCCTCGGGCCCGAAGGTCCAGACGAACGGCTCCCCGTTGACCGTGATCGTGAGATTGCTGTTCTCCGGCGGCACCGGCAGCGCGGAGCCCATGGCCCACGCCGCCAGCGCGATCGTCAGGGTGGCCTGCGCGCCCGCCGCCGGCGCGCGGTCGAGGTCGAACAGGATGCGCCACGGGCTCTCCTGCCGGGTGACGTGCAGCCGGTACGTCGTCGCCCCGCCGTCGCCGTCGCTCACCACGAGCTCGAGGACGGTGCGCTGCGCGTGCAGGGGCACGGCGAGCCCCTCCTCCGGCACGACGTCGCCCCCGATCGTCACCTGCGCGCCGCCGCGGCCCGCGGCCCGGACGACGACCGACTCCTGGTCCCAGGGCAGGTCGACGGCGAAGTCGGAGCGGAAGGTGCTGAAGCCCGGCACCAGGTCCGCGCCGTCGACCTCGAGGCCCCCGAGCACGGGGAGGGCGGCGTCCGCCGCGAGGATCTCGACGGCGTTGAGGCGCCCGTCGCCGCCGGCGAGGAGGTCGAGGCGGCCCCCGGTGACGGTCACCGTCGCGGTGTGCACGGCGTACTCGCCCCGGCCCGAGTCCAGGGCGACGGGCTCGCCGCCGCCGAACGAGACCCGGGTCTTGTTGGCCGCGATGTCGTCGCCGGAGAGCACGGTGACCTCGTACTCGCCGTCGGGCAGGTCCACCGCGAAGGTGTAGCCGGACCCCACGACGAAGTCGCGCTGCAGGTCCCCGTCCGACCCGCGGTCGCGGGAGTCGACCGCCCGGTCGAGGCCGAAGCCCGCCCCGGCGGAGTACAGCGTGTTCTGCGCGACCCGCTGGTACCCGGCGGCGACGGGGCTGGACGCGGTGCCGAAGTCGAACAGCCGGACGCCGTCGGCGTCCTCGGGGAGCACCGTGCCCTCCGGCGCCTGCACCGGGTACGACCGCTGGTACTGGATGTAGTTCCAGTCCTTCGCCGTGCTCGTGCCGACCCTGTACGTGACGCCGTCGGGGAAGTCGTCGTGGAACGACTCGAACAGGCCGTAGCGCCGGAACTCCCGGCCGTGGTGGAACTCCCGGGAGTCGCGGGTGGGGGTGCCGAGCTGGAACACCGTGCGACCGTGGCTCGTGGGCTCCCACAGCATGCGACCGAGCGTGACCTCCTGGCCGGCGCCCACCTGGACGTCGTCGATCACGTACTCGCCCCACAGGCCGCCGCCGTAGACGGTGAGGCGGTAGGTGCCGGGGCGCACGTGGTCGAGGACGAACCGGCCGCCCTCGGCGACGTCCGCCCAGTAGTTGTGGCCCAGCACGGAGTCCTGCATGGGCGTGCCGTTGTCCGACAGGACGACGACGGCGCCCTCCAGGTTCGGCGTGCCGGGGACCCGCACCGTGCCGCGCACGCGGGAGCGCTTCGCGGTGGGAGTCCAGCCCTCGATCGCGAGCCGGTCGTAGAACTCGGCGTGCGCCTCGAAGCGCGCCTGGCGGGCGGCGTCGCGGCGCAGGGCGCGCGGGTCGTCGCCCTTGTTGAGGTACACGAAGTACGGCCCGTACGTCTTCTGCCACGCCTGACCGGCGGCGACGCGCACCGGTGGCGCGCCGTAGTGGGTGGCCTGCGGCTCCACGAGCAGCACGGGGGTGTCGCCGGTCTGGTGCAGGATCAGGTCCTGGCGCACCGGGCCGCCGCTGAACCCCTCGAGGTTCGGAAGGGCGGCCCACATGCCGTAGCCGCTGCCGTACAGCCCGTGCAGGCTGTGGTCCTTCATGGACACGGCCCAGTCGTACTTCGTGTAGTAGCGGCGGGGATAGGCGGAGCCGGTGCCCTCGAGGTCGTAGGTCGCGTCCATCACCATCTCGGCGCGCGAGATCTCGCCGCCGGTGGGCATGCGGGCGGCGGCCTCGCGCCACCGGACGGCGTCGGCGTCGTCCTCGACCGAGGCGTGCGTGAAGACGCCGCCGGCCGTGTAGAAGACGTACCGGTGCTGGTCGGTGCGGAAGCCGTGCAACGCCGCCGGGTGGTCGTAGCTGTACGCGAGGTGGATGCCGGCCTCGCCGGAGCGCACGACGTGGTGCCGCACCAGCCAGCACGGCATGTCGCCGGACGGGCTGTGGTGGTACGCGACGTCGACGAAGTCCTGCTCGACCCGGACGGTGAGGTGGTTGTCCGCCGGCGGGAGCGGAAGCCCCCCGCCCTCGCGGACGGTGTTCATGTCGTAGTTCCCGCGGCCGACCAGGTTCACGCCGTCGTAGACGAGCGAGGTGGTCCGACCATTCGACTTGTCGACGGTGAGGCGGACGAGGCCGTTGTCCACGACGACGTGCGTGTCCGTCTCGACGACCTCAGGCGGTCCCGAGGCGGCGGCGCGTGGGGCTTGTACCCACGGCAGCAGGGCTGTTGCGGTGATCCCGGCCAGCTTCCCGAACGTGCGCCGCGTCATTGCGGCCGATGTGGTCATGCCACGGGAAATTAGCACGATTCAATCGGCGATTGGAAGGATTCATTAGACGACTGGAGTGTCGAGCTCAGTCCGCGGGCGGGAGGGCGGCGGTCAGGTCCACCTCCACGAGCTGGCCGGGGAACCCCAGCTGGGCCACCCCGAGCAGCGTGCTGGCGCTGGTGAAGGCGGGGGCCAGGGGCGAGGCGAGCAGTCGCCGCCAGGTCGCCGCCAGGTCCGCGCGGTCGTCGCTGCGGACGTAGACGACGGACCGCACGACGTCGTCGGGCGCGGCGCCCGCGCCGTCGAGCGCGAGGAGCGCGTTGGCGACGACCTGGTCGACCTGGGCCGCCAGGTCGTCGGTCCCGACCAGGCGACCGTCGGCGTCGAGCGGGCACTGCCCCGCCAGGTATGCCGTCCGCCGTGCCTCCACGATCGTGACGTGGTGGTAGCCCGGAGTCACGTGCAGGCCTGCGGGGTCGAGGCGCGTGATCGTCATGGCCCGAGTGTCACGGCCTCCGGCGTCGTGGTCGACGGATTTCGTGGTCCGCCGCGACGGAGGACCACGAGGTTGAGCGCGGCCGCGGCGAGCAGCACGACGGCGGTGGCGACGAAGACGGCGCGCAGGCCGGCCTGCGCGGCGACCAGGCCGCCGAGCACCGGCCCCGCCACCTGCCCCACGTACTGCGCGGAGACGCCGAGCCCGAGCACGCGGCCGACGGCGTCCGGCGGGGCGAGGTGGCGCACGGCCGCGGTGATCGACGGCAGCAGACCGCCGAGGCTCAGGCCCAGCAGCACGCGCAGCACGCCGAGCTGCCAGACGTTCGACACGAGCGCCTGCGCGAGGGCCAGCACGCCCGCCGCCGCGAGGCAGGCGATCACCACGCGTGTGTGGCCGACGCGGTCCGCGAGCCGGCCCACCCGCGGCGCCGCGACGACGCTGCCCACGGCGGTCAGCGCGACGAGGATCCCCGCGACGCCGGCGGCGTGGGAGAGCTGGCCCAGGTCCTCGACGTAGACGGTGACGATCGGCTCGATCGACATCGTCGAGAACAGCAGCAGGCTCGACGTCGCCAGCAGCGCGACGACGGCGCCCGGGCGCTGCACCTGCGACCACACGCCGTGACGGCGGGTGGTGGCCCGGGGCGGACGCGGCCCGGCCGGCGGCTCGCGGAGCAGGAACGTCGTGGCGAGGAACGCCACGAAGATCACCGCCCCGCACACGACGAACGTCGGCCGGATGCCCACCCAGGCGGGCACGAACCCGCCCACCAGCGGCCCGACCACGTTGCCCGCCAGGATGCCCGACGACAGCACCCCGAGCGCCCACGCGCTGCGGTCCTTCGGCGTCTGCGCGGCGACGAGGATCGTGGCGCCGGAGGAGTAGCCGCCGAGCAGGCCCACCAGCAGCCGCACCGCGACGAGCTGCTCGACGCTCTGCACGAACCCGAGCAGCGTCATCGCGACCGCCATGCCCAGGCTGGCGCGCACCAGCATGGACTTGCGGCCGAACCGGTCGCCGAGCATCCCCCACAGCGGTGCGGTGAGCGCCGCCGTGAGGAACGTGGCCCCGTACGCGACGCCCGACCAGCGCACGACCGCGGCCGGGTCGTCCACGCCGAGCTGCCGCACGTACTCCGGCAGGAACGGCACCAGCAGCGTCATCGCGACGAGCGTGGTGAACGACCCGACCGTGCCGACGGCAAGGTTGCGCCGCCAGTGCCGCTGCTCGGGGTCGGCGACGGCGGGGTCCTCGACGTCAGGGCTGGTCATGCCTCAAGGTCTACACCCGATGTCCGTTCAGTGGGACCATTCGTCTCGTATCGTGGCTACGCGGTCACGGTGAGCCGCACCGTCGCGAAGGCCGCGGGCGGCAGCTCGACGGTGAGGACGCCACCCTCGAGCCGGACGCCGTCGAGCGGGCGCGGGGCGACGACGTCAGGTGCGTCGAAGGTGTTGTGCGCGGCGGGGTCGTCGGCGGCGAGCACGGTGGCGACGGGGTCGCTCACCGCGTGCCCGCGCAGGTCGATCCGCACGGTGGCCGGGGCGTCCGGGTCGAGGTTGGTCAGCGAGACCAGCGCCGCGCCGTCCTTCGTGGACGCCGACGCCGAGACGGTCCCGACGGCCGTGCCGTCGACGTCGTGCGTGGCCCGAGGCGACCGCTCGCGCACCGGCAGGCTCGCGGCGTCGTGGTGGCCCGCGCTCATCGCGAAGGCGTGGAACGTGGGCGTCTTGATCATCGTGGCGCCGTCCGTGAGCAGCATGGACTGCAGCACGTTCACCGTCTGCGCGATGTTCGCGAGGCGCAGCCGGCGGGCGTGGTCGTGGAAGGCGTCGAAGTGCACCGACGCGACGAGGGCGTCGCGCATCGCGTTCTGCTGGTACAGGAAACCGGGGTTGGTGTCCTTCTCGACGTTCCACCAGGTGCCCCACTCGTCGAGCGCCAGACCGAGCCTGGCCTCGGGGTCGTAGGCGTCCATCACGGCCGAGTGCCCGGCGATGATGCGGCGCACGTCGAGCGCCTTGCGCATCGTGGCCCAGTACTCGTCGCGCGTGAACTCGGTGGCGGCGCCCTTGTCCCCCCACGTCCCGGCGAACGTGTAGAAGTGGAACGACACCATCTGCCACAGGTCGCGCGGCTCCGCGTCGCCGAGCTTCGCGACCTGCTGCATGAGGGTCTCGGTCCACGCGTAGTCGTCGTCCGACGCACCCGCCGCGACCCGCACCAGCGTGTTGCCGCCGTGGTCGCGCGCGTACGTCGCGTGCTGCCGCGCGAGCGACGCGAACTGGTCGGCGCGCAGGTTGCCGCCGCAGCCCCACGGCTCGTTGCCGATGCCGAAGAACGACACGCCCCACGGCTCGTCACGACCGTGCTCGCGGCGCAGGCGCGCCATCGGCGAGTCGTCGCCGCGGGTCAGGTACTCCACCCAGTCCGCGGTCTCCTGCACGGTGCCGGAGCCGACGTTCCCCGAGATGTACGGGGCCGTGCCGAGCAGGTCGCACAGCGCCATGAACTCGTGCGTGCCGAAGGAGTTGTCCTCCACGACGTCGCCCCAGTGGGTGTTGACGATGCGGGGACGGTCGGCCGCCGGGCCGACGCCGTCGCGCCAGTGGTACGTGTCGGCGAAGCAGCCGCCCGGCCAGCGCAGGTTCGGGATGGCCAGCTCGCGCAGCGCCTCGACGACGTCGGTGCGGATGCCGCCGACGTTCGGGATGTCGGAGTCCTCGCCCACCCAGAAGCCCTCGTAGATGCACCGGCCGAGGTGCTCGGCGAAGTGCCCGTACAGGTGGCGGCTGATCGTAGGGCCGGGGACGTCGAGGTCGACGACGGCGTCGAGGGCGAGGTCGGGCGTGGTCGTGGACAGGTCGTTCACGGGGGAATCCTCCAACGTTGCAGGTGGCGGTCAGACGATACCTGCGGAGCACCGCGCGGATGCCAGACTCCTCACGTGCCGAACACCCCGGATCCCGCCTCCGCACCGGCGCTCGTCCCCACCTGGCTGCGTGCCGCGACGCTCGCCGTCGCGGCCGCCGCCGTCCTCGTCGTCGCCTGGGGGTGCGCGACGGCGTGGGGGGCGGTGGTGCACGGCCACCCCGCGTACGCGGTGCTGCTGGCGCTGACGCTGGCGGGGGCGGCCGTCGCGGGGGTGCGGGCGCTGCGCGGCCGGCCCGCGCGGCCGGGGTGGCGGCGCGCGCTGCGGGTGGCGCTGCTCGTCCTCGCAGCGGCGTGGGTCGTGCTGGTCGCGTGGCTGCGCCCGTTCGGCGCGGTCGAGCCGGCGCTCTCGGCGATGCGCTCGGACGACGCGGTGACGGTCACGGAGGGCGCCACGCGGTACGTGCTGACCCCTGTCGACGGCGGAGACGGGACGGCGGTGCTCTTCCAGCCCGGGGCGCGGGTCGACGCCCGCGCGTACGCGGCGGTGCTGCGGCCGCTGGCCGAGGCGGGGCACACCGTCGTCGTGGCGAAGCAGCCGCTCGGGATCGCTTTCCTCGCCACGGGCGCGCTCGACGACGCCCGCGCGGCGGTGGCCGCGGACCGCTGGGTGGTGGGCGGCCACTCGCTGGGCGGCACCGTCGCGGCCATGGCGGCGGACGCCGCGGACGACGACGCCGAGGCACCCGCGGCCGGGCTGCTGCTGTTCGCCTCCTACCCGGCGGGCGACCTGAGCGGCACGCTGACCGCCGCCGTCGCGTCCGTCTCCGGCAGCGAGGACGGGCTCGCCACCCCGGCGAAGATCGACGCCTCGCGCGCCGACCTGCCCGCCGACGCCGCGTTCACCGTCGTCGAGGGCGCGGTGCACGCGTACTTCGGCGACTACGGCCCGCAGCCCGGCGACGGCACCCCGACGATCACGCACGACGACGCCCGCGCGCAGATCTCGGGCGCCGCCGTCGCGTTCGTCGACGGCCTCGCGCGATAGCCGCTCCCGCGGCTGCGGTACTACCTCGGCGAACCGGGTACTACCTCGGCGAGATCGGTACTACCTCGCGGGTCGACGGGCGGCCGGGCTGTTCCTGGTGCTGCACGGCGTGGTCAAGGTGACGATCGTCGGCGCGCTGGTGGCCGGGTCGCGACGGGTCTACCCGTGGGCGGTCGGCGCGCTCGGGGTCTTCCTCGTGGTCCAGCTGGTGCAGACGGTCGTCTCGCCCGGCTCGGCGTCGCGCTGCTCGCCGCGCTCGACGCCCTGATCCTGTGGCTGACGTGGCACGAGTGGCGCCGGGGCCGCTCGTTCCGCGACGCGTGGCGCAGCGTGCTCCACGGGTGGTTCCCCGGGCGGGTCACACCCCGTCCAGGGTGAGGTGCACGACCACCTCGTCGCCGTCGTCCACGCCCTCGGGCCGGCGCACGGAGTCCTTGAGCGGCACGAGGTAGCCGCCGTCCTTGGGGAACAGCGACGTGGTGAACGACGTCGCGCCGAGGCGACCGGTCACGGGGATGACGCCCCAGCCGTACGTGACCAGCGCCGCGACCGCGGCGATGCGCTCCGCCTCGGCGTCGGGGACGGCCACGTAGTAGTACGGCGCGGGACCGCGCCACTGGAACACCTCGCCGCGCACCTCGAGCTCCATGCGCCCAGGCTGCCGCGAGACCCTGACACGGGCGAGCTCACGCGAGGTCGAGGACGGCGTAGCCGTGCCCGTCGAGGCGCACGACGTCGCCCTCCCGGCTGAGCCCGCGCGTCTCGACCTCGCGGGCACCGGCCGCCCCGGGCACCGCGATCGACACGGCCGCGCGGCCCGGGTTGAGCACGACGGCGAGCGAGCCGCCCCGCGTGTAGGCGAACGGGTAGCCGGTGGCCAGCACGTCGACGTCGGCGGCGGCGTCCAACCGCGGGTCCGAGGTGCGCAGGTGCGCCAGGCGGCGCACGAGATGCAGCAGCGAGCCCTCGTCGTCGAGCTGGGCGGCCACGGTGGGCCGGTCCGGGTCCGGGTCCTGCGGCAGGTAGCGCGACTCCGCCACGTCCGGTCCGAGCCGGCCGGGCGGCACGTCGCCCCACTGCATCGGGGTGCGCGAGCCCGCGCGGTCGTAGGTCGGGTTGAGCCGCGAGCCCTCGAGCGTCGGGGTGTCGGGGACGAACCGCATCCCGATCTCGTCGCCGTAGTAGATCGACGGCATGGACGGCCAGGTGAGCGTGAGGACCAGCGCCGCGCGTGCCTGCTCGGCGTCCCGCGCCCCGGCCACGAGCCGCGTGAAGTCGTGGTTCGACGTCGGCAGGCCGGTGAGCCCGCCGCGCCCGGACGCGGCGATCGCGCCGGTCGCCTCCTCCCAGGCGCGGACGAAGGTGCCGGCGTCGCCCTGGGCCTCGGCGTCGGCCCAGCTCGGTACCTCGCCCCACGACGGCTGCACCGTGCCGGCGCCGTTGTTCCACAGGGAGCGGAGCGGCAGGCCGTCGTCGTCGCCCCCGAACTGGAGGAAGAAGTCGGCATGGAAGCCGGACGGGACGGAGACGCGCGGGTCGCCCCACTCGCTGATCAGCACGCGGCCGGGGTAGGTGGCGTCGAGCCAGGCGCGGTTCTCGCGCCACAGGCGGCCGGTCTCGACCAGGCCCGGGTCGTCCTTGACGAGCGACGCCGCCATGTCGACACGGAACCCCGCGACGCCGAGGTCGAACCAGTGCGCCATGATCTCGCGCAGCGCGGCGCGGTTCGCCCGCGGGCCCGCGGCGTCGACCGGGCTGCGCCACGGCTGGGCGGGGTCGGGCCGCGCGAACCCGAAGTTCAGCGCCGGCTGCACCGGGAAGAAGTTCGGCAGGTAGAACCCGCCGCGCCGGCCCGGGCCGGGCTCGAAGCCGTCGACGGGGACGTCGCTCCACACGTACCGGTCGTCGCCGGGGTCGTCCGCCGACGCGGCGAACCAGGGGTGCTGGTCGGAGGTGTGGCCGGCCACGAGATCGAGCAGCACGGCGATGCCGCGGCGCCCGGCCTCTTCGGTGAGCTCCGCCAGGTCGTCGTTGGTGCCGTAGCGCGGCGCGATCGTCATGAAGTCCGCGACGTCGTACCCGGCGTCGGCGAACGGGGACACGAAGCACGGGTCGAGCCACACCGCGCCCACGCCCAGCCAGCGCAGGTAGTCGAGACGCGCCGTGATCCCGGCGAGGTCGCCGATCCCGTCGCCGTTCCCGTCGGCGAAGCTCTGCGGGTACAGCTGGTACAGGACGGTGCGCCCGAGGCGCGGGGCGAGGTCGACGGCAGCGTGCGGGGACGTGGGGGAGTGGGTCGGCACCGAGGCTCCTGTGGATCGGGATCGGATCGGGATCTGGATCGGGTTCGGACGGGACAGCAGGCGGGGTCAGACGACGCCGGTCGTGCCGAGCAACGACCCGAGGGCGAAGGTGACGCCGAGGGCCAGCGCGCCGCCGACGACGACGCGCGCGACGGACCGGGTGCGCGACGACCCACCGATCCAGGCGGCGATCGACCCGGCCGCGCCGAGGGCGGCGAGCACGACGACGAACGTGCCGGCGACCTTCCACGGCTCGGGGATGAACAGCACGGCCAGCATCGGCAGCACGCCGCCGCACAGGAACGCGAGCAGCGACGCCCAGGCGGCGTGCCACGGGCTGACGACGTCGTCGGGGTCGATGTTCAGCTCGGCGGACAGGTGGGCGCCGAGAGCGTCGTGGTGCGTGAGCTCGGTCGCGACCTGCCGCGCCGTGCCCTCGCTGAGGCCCTGCTGGCGGTAGAGGCCGACGAGCTCGTCGAACTCCTCGTCCGGCATGGTGGCGAGCTCGTGCTTCTCCTTGGCGATGAGCGCCTTCTCGCTGTCCGACTGGCTGGACACCGAGACGTACTCGCCGAGCGCCATCGAGATCGCGCCGCCCACCAGGGCCGCGAGCCCCGCCGTGAGGACGGGCGCCCGCTCCGGCGTCGCGCCGGCGACGCCCACGACGACGGCGGCCACGGAGACGATGCCGTCGTTGGCGCCGAGCACGCCCGCCCGCAGCCAGTTCAGCCGCTGGGCGAGGCCGCCCGCGTGCGGCTCGCCTGGGTGCGGTTCGCCGGAGTGGGCGGTCGGGGTGGTGTCGGGCCGGCTGGACATGTGCCCAGCACAGCACCTGGCCGGCGGTCGAGCCTGTCGAAACCCGGGGCGAGGTCTCGACAGGCTCGAACGGCGACGTCAGGCGTGCGTGGGGTGCTCGTGCTCCGGATGGGTCTCGGGCTCGACCTGGAACGTGGAGTGCTCCACCGCGACGTCGAAGTGGGTGGCCACGCACTCCTGCAGCTCGTCGAGGATGCGCCCGGCGTGCCCGTCGGTGAAGCAGCCGGAGTCGACGACGACGTGCGCCGACAGGATCGGCAGGCCCGTGGCGATGAGGGAGGCGTGCACGTCGTGCACGTCGCGCACGTGGTCCACCTCCAGCAGGTGGGCGCGCACCTCGTCGAGGTCCAGCCCGGGCGGGGTGGACTCCAGCAGCACCGACCCCGCGGCCCGCAGGAGCTTCACCGCGCGCGGCAGGATGAGCGCCCCGATGAGGAGCGCGGCGACGGCGTCGGCCCGCTGCCAGCCGGTGGTGGCGATGACGATCGCGGCGACGATGACCCCCACCGACCCCAGCGCGTCGTTGATCACCTCGAGGAAAGCGGCCCGCAGGTTGAGGTTGGCGTCGCGGCGGCTCGCCAGGACCGCCATCGAGGCGAGGTTGCCGACCAGCCCGATGACGCCGAAGACGACCAGTTGCGTGGACGGGATCTCCGGCGGTTCGGCGAGCCGCAGCACCGCCTCCACCAGCACGTACACGCCGACGACGAGCAGCACGGCCGCCTGCGCCAGCGCGGCGAGCACCTCGGCCCGCCGGTAGCCCCAGGTGCGCTGCGGCGACGCGGGCCGCAGGGAGAGGTGCGCGGCGAACAGGGCCAGCGCGAGGCCCCCGGCGTCGGTGAGCATGTGGGCCGTGTCGACCAGCAGCGCGAGGCTGCCGGTGAGGAGCGCCCCCACGGCCTGGGCGACGAGGATCGTGGCGGTGATGCCGAACGCGATCGCCAGCCGGCCCCGGTGGTCGGCGGCGCCGTGCGCGTGGTCGTGGTCGTGGCTCACGCGGCGTCCTCGGAGCCGGCGCGCCCGTGGGGCGCGCCCGGCGTCGCGCACGTGCAGTCCGGGCCGCAGCAGTCCGGGTCGACGACGAGCGCCAGCCGCAGCATGTCGCCGAGCGCGTGCGCGAGGTGCGGGTCGGACAGCCGGTACTCGGTGCGGCGCCCGTCCTGGCGGCCCACGACCAGGCCGCAGCCGCGCAGGCATGCGAGCTGGTTGCTCATCACCTGCTTGGAGACGCCGAGCGTGGCGGCCAGGTCGGACGGGTAGGCGGGGGCGTCGCGCAGCGCGAGCAGGATGCGCGCGCGGGTGCCGTCCGACAGCGCGTGCCCGAGCCGAGCCAGCGCGGCGGTGTGCGTGAGCGTCACGGTCTCCATGGGCGCGACGGTACATGTTCTCATGTACTGATGCCAGGCTGTCGGCAGTCACGGGTGGGGGGGTCAGGCGGCTGCCGGGGCGATCGCATCGAGGACGGCGCGGTCGTCGTCGGTCAGCCGGATCGCCGCGGCGGCGACGTTCTGCTCCAGGTGCGTGACGTCGCCCGTGCCGGGGATGGCGAGCACGTGCGGCCCGCGGTGCAGGGTCCACGCCAGCCGTACCTGGGCCGGCATCACGCCGTGACCCGCGGCGACGGCGGCTACCGCCTCCGCCCCCGTCTCGTCCGGGGTGTTGCTGCCCGGCACGGCCCCGGGGACCGCGGCACCCATGGAGAAGAACGGCACGAACGCGATGCCGAGCTCGCCGCACCGCGCGAGCAGCCCGTCGTCGGAGCGGTCGGTGAGGCCGTAGCGGTTCTGCACGCAGACGACCGGGACCACGGCCCGCGCCTCCTCGAGCTGTGCCACCGAGACGTTGGACAGCCCGACGTGGCGCAGGAGCCCGGCGTCGCGAAGCTCGGCCAGCGCGCCCACGTGCTCGGCGACCGACCCGTCGGCGGCGCCCAGGCCGGTGCCCCAGCGCAGGTTGACGACGTCCAGCTGGTCCAGGCCGAGCTGCCGGATGTTCTCCTCGACCTGCCCCCGGAGCTGGTCGGGCCGTGCGTACGGCTCGAACTCGAAGACGCCGTCGCGGGGACGGCTGGGGCCCACCTTGGTGGTGATCACGAGGTCGTCGGCGTAGGGCTGGAGGGCGGTGCTGATCAGCTCGTTCGCGGAGCGCCGGGGGACGAAGTAGAAGGCCGCGGTGTCGATGTGGTTCACCCCGAGCTCGACGGCGCGGCGCAGCACGGAGATCGCCTCGCGGCGGTCCCGGGGCACCTCGTCCCACGGCATGCCGGTGGTCCGCATCGCGCCGAAGCCGAGCCGGTTCACGGTGCGGTCGCCGAGCCGCCAGGTGCCGGCGGCTGCGGCGGCCGGAGCGGTCGGAGGGGTCGCGAGGGGAGCGGTGTTCGTCGTCATGTCGCCAGCCTGCGCCGCCGTCGACCGGCCCCCGCCGGGATGGCAGCTTGTTGCCAGGCGCGGCAGCTTCCTGCCAGGGGGAGCAGAATCGATGCCATGCAGACCGGTGAAGCCGTGACGGTCGTGCGCGGCGAGGAGGAGCTCCTCGCGCGGACGGCGCACCTGTTCGCGAGCGCGACCGACGTCGCTTGTGCGGCCAACGACCTGTTCACCTGGCAGGAGGCGCACGCCGCGGCGCCCTCGCCGTTGTGCCCTGCCCGGACCCCGGAGACGCGCATCCGCAAGGTCTACCGCTCGGGGATGCTGCTCGACCCCGTGGCCGCCCGCCGGCTGGAGACGATCCGCGACCGCAACGGCGCGCAGATCCGCATCACCGCCGACGAGATCAACGAGACGATCATCCTGGACCGCCGGCTCGCGATCCTCGCGGGCGACATGCGCGCCGGACGACGCAGCTACAGCGTCGTCACCCAGCCCGAGGTGGTGCAGGGCGTTGTCTCGCTGTTCGACGTGGCCTGGAGGTCGGCCGCCGACCTCGCGGCCTACGACGCCCGGATCGCCGAGATCCGGCAGCTCGCGCCGCAGGTGCTCGACCTGCTCGGGCAGGGGGTCAAGGACGAGACCGCGGCCCGGTCCCTCGGCCTCGGGGTGCGCACCTATCGCCGCCGCGTCGCCGAGCTGCTGGCCGCGCTCGGCGCCACGTCGAGGTTCCAGGCGGGCGTGCGGGCGCGGGAGCTGGGCCTGGTCTGAGCCGTCGTCAGGCGTGCCGCGTCGGCACGTAGACGAGCTCCTGCGTGCGGCCGTCGAGCGTGCGCGTCTCCACGAGCTCGAGGTCGAAGTCCGCGGCGCCGCGGAACAGCGGGTCGACGCCGGTCTGCCCGGTGATCACCGGGAACAGCGTCACGCGCAGCTCGTCGACCAGGCCCGCGGCCATCAGCGCGCGGTTCAGCGACAGGCTGCCGTGCGACCGCAGCGGCACGGGCGACTTCTGCTTGAGCCGGCCGACGACCTCGACCGCGTCGCCGGCGGCGACGGTCGCGCCGCCCGGCCAGTCGAGGGGTTCGCGCAGGGTGCTCGACACGACGGTCGCGGGGGTGCGGACCATGCGGGTGACCCACGGGTCGTGCACGTCGGAGCCAGGGGTGCCCGCGGCGAGCATCTGGACGAACGCCCGGTACGTGGTGGCGCCGAGGACCATCCGCTGCTCGGTGTCGAACAGGTGGAGCCGGTGCTCGAGCAGCTCGGGGCCCTGCTTGCCCCAGTAGCCGGTCCAGTCGCCGTGCGCGGCGCCGAACCCGTCCAGGCTGGAGAAGACGTCGAACGTGTAGGTCGTGGCCATGGTCAGCTCCTCGGTCGGCGGGCCGCCTCAGTTCTTGAACATGACTGTACGACTTCGACGCGCTACCCGCCCGGGCGCACCAGACCCGTCTCGTAGGCGAGCACGACGAGCGCGGCACGGTCACGGGCGTCCAGCCGCGTGAGCAGCCGGCTCACGTAGGTGCGCGCGGTGGCCGGGCTGAGGTACAGGTCGCGGGCGATCTCGTCGTTGGTGAGCCCGCGCCCCACCAGGGTGAGCACCTCGCGCTCGCGCTCGGTGAGGCCGGCGACCGCGGCGTCGTCGAGCCGGCGCGGCGCGTCGGCGACGGCACGCATCGCCGCGGCCGTGACGGCGGGGGACAGCAGCGAGTCGCCGGCGGCCACGGTGCGGATCGCGGCGCGCAGGTCGCCGGGGGAGACGTCCTTGAGCAGGTAGCCGGCCGCGCCCGCGCGGATGGCCTCGACCACGTGCTCGTCCTCGTCGAACGTGGTGAGGACGAGCACGCGGACGGCGCGCAGCTCCGGGTCCGCGACGATCGCCCGCGTCGCCTCGATGCCGTCCAGGCCCGGCATCCGCACGTCCATCAGCACGACGTCGGGCCGCAGCTCGCGCACCCGCGCCAGGCCGGCGCGGCCGTCGGCCGCCTCGCCGACGACCGTGATGTCGCCGTCGAGCTCCGCCAGCGGCCGCAGCCCCGCGCGCACCAGCTCCTGGTCGTCGACCAGCACCACCCGGATCATGGCTCCAGTCTGGCCGGTCGGCCCGTCGGGTCGGCAGTTCGCGCTCGGCGCGGCAGCTCGAGCTGCCGCGCCGAGGACGAAGTGCCGCGCCGAGCACGGGCTGCCGCGTCGACGGGGGCCCTGCCTCAGCGGGGGAGCGTCGCCGGGAGGTCCGCGACGACGGCGAACCCGCCGCCGGGCGCGTCGCCCGCGGTGAGCGTGCCGCCCAGCAGGCTCGCGCGCTCGCGCATCCCCGCGACGCCGGCGCCCGCCCCGACGCCGGCGGCCGACCCGCGGCCGTCGTCGGTCACGCTCAGGCGCAGCCGCCCGTCGTCGACGGCCGCCTCGACCCGCACGTGCCGGGCGTCCGCGTGCCGCAGCACGTTGGTCAGCGCCTCCTGGGCGATGCGGTAGGCGGCGGCGTCGATCGCGTCGCTCAGCGCGCCCGGCGCGACGGCGTCGACCACCTCGACGTCGACGCCGGCCGCCCGCACCGGCGCGACGAGGCCGTCGAGGCCGGTCAGGCCGAGGGCGCCGCGAGGCGCGGCGTCGGGCGCGGGCTCGCGCAGCACCTTCACCGTGGCCCGCAGCTCGTCGAGGGTGCCCGACGCCGCCTCCCGGACCCGGGCGAGGGCGTCGTGCGCCGCGTCGTCGTCCCGCCCGACCGCCTCGTCGGCGACGCCGGCGTGCAGCGCGACGACCGACAGGTGATGGCCGACGGTGTCGTGCAGGTCGCGGGCGATCCGCAGCCGCTCGGCCTGGAGCCGCTCCTGCGCGGCGTGCGCCTCCTGCTCCGCCGTGAGCTCGCGGACCAGGGCGGCGCGCTCACGGGCCTCCCGCGCCAGCCGGACGGCGACGCCGAGGGCGACCGCCGCCGCCGTCAGCGCGACGTTGGTGACCAGGTCGTAGGCCGTGAGCGCGACGCTCGGGTCGACGTCGTCGCCGGTCACGCGGAACCAGGTGGCGACCGCGACCAGCACGGCGCCGGCACCCGCCGCCCAGCCGGTGCGCCCCCGCTCCGCCGCCGCGTACAGGGCGGCGACCGCGGGCAGCACCATGCCGATCGGCGCGAAGCCGAGGGCGTAGTAGGCGCACACCCCGAGGAACGTGAGCACGAGCATCGTGCGCGGGGCGACGCGGCGCAGCAGCACCAGCGCGCCGAACCCCGCCGCGAACAGGTACGCCGCCGCACCGGCGTCGCCCTGGCCCGACGGGTCGGCCGCGATGACGACCGCGACGACGAGCGTCGACGCCAGCGCCAGGACGACGTCGGTCACCCACGGGCTCGGCGGCGCCGTCGCGGACGAGGTCATGCCCGTCAGGCTAGGCGCCAACGCCTGTTCGGCGGCGGGAGGTCGGGGTCGGGTCAGGGTCGGTGTCGCCCCGGGGCGACACCAGGAGACGCTCGCGGGCCGATGTGTCGCCCCGGCCTCGGCGGGGAGGGTCGGGGCATGACCTCGAACCAGCCTTCTCCCCAGCCCCGTCCACAGCCCCTGACGCCGCCCCCGGCGCCCGCCCGCGCCGGCATCTCCTGGCCGCTCGTCGGCGGGCTCGCGTCGATGGCGCTGCTCTGGCCGCTCACCGGGCTCACCGGCATCGGCGGTGCGGGTGCGCCGCGGGCGCTGGCCGTCGTCGCGCTCACCGCCGTCGTGTGGATCGGCGTCGTCGGATTCGGGCGTGTGCCCCGACCCGTGCTCACCCTGACGATGACGGGCCTCGCGTCCGGCGTCGTCGGGCTGCTCGTCTCGACGCTGGTCGGCGGCGTCGGCCTGGGCGGCGAGGGCGCGGCCGCCTGGACGGCGCTCCCGGCGCTCGCGATGGACGCCGGCTGGGGCGCGCTCGCCGGCCTCGTCGCGCTCGGCGTCCAGAAGGCCCGCGGCGGCGCCCGATGACGACGCGCCCGACACCGGCACGACGACCGACGCGCCGCGCGGTGCTGCGCGCGACGGCGCTCGCCGCCGTCGTCCCGCTCCTGGCCGCCGGGTGCGGCGCGATCCCCGGCTCGGTGACGTCCGTCGACGAGCCGGGGTTCGACCGCGCGCTGCCGATCCCGCCGCTCGCGGAGTCGGAGGTGGTGGACGGCGTGCGCACCTTCCGCCTCACCGCGCAGGAGGGCACGACCGAGCTGCTGCCCGGCACCCGGACCCCGACGTGGGGCTACGACGGCCCGTACCTCGGCCCGACGCTGCGGGCGGAGCGGGGCGAGCAGGTCGCCGTCGAGGTGACCAACGACCTCCCCGAGACCACCAGCGTGCACTGGCACGGGATGCACCTGCCCGCGGCGATGGACGGCGGCCCGCACCAGGCGGTCGAGCCGGGTGCCACGTGGCGGCCGAGGTGGACGATCGACCAGCCCGCCGCGACGCTCTGGTACCACCCGCACCCGCACGGCGAGACCGAGAAGCACGTCTACCGCGGCCTCGCGGGGCTCTTCCTGCTCGACGACGACGCGTCGCGTGCCGCCGACCTGCCGCGGGAGTACGGCGTCGACGACGTCCCGGTGGTCGTGCAGGACAAGGTGATCGGCGACGACGGCCGCCTCGTGCTGAAGGACGACGGCGGCGAGCCGGGCACGCTCGGCAGCACGGTCGTGACGAACGGGGTCGCCGGCGCGTACCAGCGCGTCACGACCGAGCGGGTGCGGCTGCGGCTGCTCAACGGGTCGACGGCGCGCACGTACGCCCTGGGCTTCGCCGACCGGCGGATGGACCTCGTCGCCACCGACGGCGGGCTGCTGGAGGCGCCCGTCCGTCTGGACCACGTGCGCCTCGCGCCGGGGGAGCGGGCGGAGGTGGTGGTCGCGATGCGGCCGGGCGAGACGACGCGGCTGCACTCGTCCGAGGCCGACCTGGGCGGCGTCGCGGCGCCGTTCGCGATGGGCGGCAACGACGCGTTCGACGTGCTGGAGCTGCGCGCGGCGGACGAGCTCGCGCCGTCGCCGGAGCCGTCGTGGGGGCGCTCGGGGCACGCGGCCGAGGACGCGCTGCACGAGGAGGACGCGACCGTGACCCGCACGTTCGACCTCGACGAACGCACGATCAACGGCGAGCGCATGGACGCCGGCCGCATCGACGAGGTCGCGACGGTCGGCAGCACCGAGGTGTGGGAGGTGCGCAACACCATCCCGATGCCGCACAGCTTCCACGTGCACGACGTGCAGTTCCGGGTCCTCACGATCGACGGCGAGGCCCCGCCGCCCCGGCTCGCCGGCCCGAAGGACACCGTCTACCTGGAGCCGCGCCGCACCTACCGGCTGCTGATGCGGTTCGAGGACTACACGGACGACGTGCTGCCGTACATGTACCACTGCCACATGCTGCTGCACGAGGACGAGGGGATGATGGGCCAGCTCCTCGTCGTCGAACCGGGGTCGGGCGCGCGGCCCGGGCCGTCGGAGGCACTGTCGCGGCGCGACGGCGGCCACGACGGCGGCCACGACGCCTCCGGTCCCGTGGTGGGTGACGGGTACGGCCCGCGCCGGTCCGCTGTCGGGCACCAGCACGGCTGACCTGCGCGAACGGGCTGGCGCGCCCGACGACGACGGTGCCAGGATCGCCGGGTGCCCACCCTGCTGCCCGTGACGTTCGCGCCCTTCACCGACCCCGAGCAGCCGGTGCTCGACGTGCCCGCCGCGGGCGCGCGCCTGCGCCCCTGGCGCCCGGAGGACGCCCCCGCGGTGCGCGAGGTGTACGCCGACGAGGCGATCCAACGGTGGCACGTGCGCGTCCTGGAGTCGGACGACGAGGCGCGCGAGGTGGTCGACGGCTGGCGTGCGGGCTGGGCCGACGGGCGCGAGTCGAGCTGGGCGGTGGCGGACGCCGCGGACGACGCCGTCGTGCTCGGGCGCATGGTCGTCAAGACGTTCGACCCGCACGGCGTGGGGGTCGTCGCGTACTGGACGGCCCCGGCGGCGCGGGGCCGGGGGGTGGCGCCGGCCGCGCTCGACGTCGCCGCCGCGTGGGCGTTCGACGCCGGCTTCCACCGCCTCGAGCTGGTGCACTCCACGGACAACGCGCCGTCGTGCCGCGTCGCCGAGAAGGCGGGGTTCGAGGCCGAGGGCGTGCTGCGGCAGTCCGTGCGGCACCTCGACGGCTGGCACGACATGCACGTGCATGCCCGGGTGGCGGGCTGACGCCCGCGGCGGACGCCGGGCGGGCGTGGGTGGGTCGTGGAAGCATCGCACCGTGACCAGCAGCGACGCGGACCGCCTGCGCGACCTCGCGCTGCTGCGTCGTGTGCGCGACCGGATGGACCGGGAGTTCGCGCAGCCGCTGGACGTGGAGGCGCTGGCCCGGGGCGTGCACATGTCGGCCGGGCACCTGAGCCGGCAGTTCAAGGCCGCGTTCGGGGAGTCGCCCTACAGCTACCTCATGACGCGGCGCATCGAGCGGGCGATGACGCTGCTGCGCCGGGGCGACCTGAGCGTCACCGAGGTGTGCTTCGAGGTGGGGTCGTCGTCGCTCGGCACGTTCAGCACGCGGTTCACGGAGCTGGTGGGGATGTCGCCCAGCGAGTACGCGCGGCGGGCCCGGTCGTCCGCGGCGGGGGAGCTGCCGTCGTGCGTCACGAAGCTGGCCACCCGACCGGTCAGGAATCGAGAAGCGCCGGCCGTGGACCTCCACCTAGCGTGAATTCCATGAGCGACATCGACATCACCATCCACACGACCTTCCTCCCGCACACCGACCCGGAGGCCTCCCTCGGCTTCTTCCGTGACCTGCTCGGTTTCGAGCTGGTCCAGGACGTCGGCCAGGGCGACATGCGCTGGCTGACCTTCGTCTCGCCGGCGCAGCCCGAGACCCGCCTCGTCCTCACCCCGCCCGCCGCCGACCCCGGCGTCACCGAGGACGAGCGCCGCACCATCCGCGAGCTCATGGCCAAGGGCAGCTACCAGTCGATCATCCTCGGCACGAAGGACCTGGACGGCGTCTTCGCCAAGCTCCAGGCCGCCGACGCCGAGGTGGTCTCCGAGCCCACCGAGCAGCCGTGGGGCGTGCGCGACTGCGCCTTCCGCGACCCCGCGGGCAACATGGTCCGCATCGACCAGGTCGGGTGAGCGTCGTGACCCAGCAGACGACGAAGCGCCCGAAGGGCACGCCCGGACGGCTGTCCCTGTGGATCCAGCGGCAGGCCAACGCCAGCACCGCGAAGAAGATCCGCCGCAAGGGCGGGCAGATGATGGGCATGGACCTGCTGGTGCTGCACACCGTCGGCCGCCGCACGGGCGAGGCGCGGGAGAACCCGCTGGCCTGGTTCGACGACGGCGCGGGCGGCCGGCTCGTGGTCGCGTCGGGCGGCGGCACCCGGCATCCCGGCTGGTTCACGAACCTCGTCGCGCACCCGGAGCAGGTCGCGGTCGAGCTGCACGGGTCCGGCACCACGCCGGTGACGGCGCACGTGCTCGACGACGCCGAGCGCGCCCGGGTGTGGCCGGCGATCGCCGCGGCCGCGCCGACCATCGACAAGCACCAGAGCAAGAGCGACCGGCAGTACCCGGTCGTCCGCCTCGTCCCGGACGGCGCCTGACGTGTGCGTCCCCGGGTTCCCGCGCCTCACCCGGACGACCGCCGTCCACGCCGACGGCAGCGAAGGAGTGGTCATGAGGTTCCGTGCGATCGTCGAGCCGGCCTCGACGATGAAGGGCCTCGAGGTGCCGCCGGAGGTCGTCGAGGCCCTCGGCGGCGGCGCCCGGCCGCCGGTGACGATCACCGTGAACGGCCACACGTGGCGCAGCCGGGTCGCGATCATGCGGGGCCGGCACCTGCTGGGGCTGAGCCGGGCGAACCGGGAGGCCGCGGGCCTCGAGGTCGGCGCCGAGGTGGAGGTCGAGCTGGTGCTCGACACCGAGCCGCGGGTCGTCGTCGAGCCCGACGACCTCGCCCGCGCGCTCGACGCCGACCCCGTCGCCCGTACGGCGTACGATGCCCTTCCGCCGGGCCGCCGTCGCCGCCTCGTGCTCGACGTCGACGGGGCCAAGCAGGCCTCGACACGCGCCCGCCGTATCGACAAGGCTCTTGCCGAGCTGCGCGGCTGAGCCGCCGCACCGACCGAAGGAGCGCAGGTGACCGTCGCGGACCCGTCGACCCCCACCCCGTCCGGCACGACGGCGAGCGTCGTCGCGGTGCACGCGAGCGCCGTCCACGGCTTCAGCAAGCCGGCCCTCGACGAGGTGGTCCTCGTCGAGGGTGTGGGGGTCGAGGGCGACGCGCACGCCGGGGTCACCGTGCAGCACCGCAGCAGGGTCGCCGCGGACCCGTCGCAGCCGAACCTGCGCCAGGTGCACCTCATCCACGGCGAGCTCTTCGACCGGCTCGGCGCCGCCGGCCACGACGTGGCGCCGGGGGACCTGGGGGAGAACGTCACCACCCGCGGGATCGACCTGCTGGCGCTGCCGGTGGGCACCCGGCTGACGATCGGCGACGCCGTCGTGACCGTCACCGGCCTGCGCAACCCCTGCCAGCAGATCAACGACTTCCAGCCGGGACTGCTCAAGCAGCTGCTGCGCCGCGGGGACGACGGCGAGGTGGAGCGGCTCGCCGGGGTCATGGGCATCGTCTCGCGGGGCGGCTCGGTCCGGCCCGGGGACGCGGTCGAGGTCGAGCTGCCGGCGCCGCCCCACCTGCCCCTCACCCGCGTGTGAGCCTGTCCGCCCCCACCGGCGTCCCCGCCACCACGATCGAAGGAGCACCGCCGTGACCGCCACCGAGTCCCGCGCCGGGTCCCCCGCCGCGACGTCGTCGCACGCCGCCGACGCGCACGACGTCATCCGCGTGCAGGGCGCACGCGAGAACAACCTGCGCGACGTGGACGTCGAGATCCCCAAGCGCCGCCTCTCCGTGTTCACGGGGGTGTCGGGCTCGGGCAAGAGCTCGCTGGTGTTCGCGACGATCGCCGCCGAGTCGCGGCGCCTCATCGACGAGACGTACTCGACGTTCGTGCAGGGCTTCATGCCGTCGCTGCCGCGCCCGGACGTGGACGTCCTGGAGGGCATCACCACCGCGATCCTCGTGGACCAGGAGCGGATGGGCGCCAACGTGCGGTCCACGGTCGGCACCGTCACCGACGCGAACGCGATGCTGCGCAACCTGTTCAGCCGCGTCGGCGAGCCGTACGTCGGCCCGCCGACGGCGTTCTCGTTCAACATCCCGACGTCGACGGCGAGCGGCGTGTTCAGCACCGGCAAGGCCGGGGGCGAGGTCGAGAAGAAGGTCGTGCGCAACCAGGTGTACCTGGGCGGCATGTGCCCCGAGTGCGAGGGCCGTGGCACGGTCTCCGACCTCGACCTGTCCGTCATCGTCGACGAGTCGCTGTCCCTGCGCGACGGCGCGATCCTCGTGCCCGGCTACAAGGCCGACGGCTGGATGGTGAAGGGCTTCTCGGAGTCGGGGTTCGTCGACGGCGACAAGCCGGTGCGCGACTACACGGAGGCCGAGCGGCACGACTTCCTCTACCGGGAGAAGGGCAAGGTCAAGGCCCTCGGGATGAACATGACCTACCAGGGCCTCATCCCCAAGCTGCGCGAGTCGATGTTCAGCAAGGCGCCCGAGTCGCTGCAGCCGCACCTCCGGGCGTTCGTGGAGCGGGCCGCGGTGTTCGTGCCCTGCCCGCAGTGCGACGGCACCCGGCTCAACGAGTCCGCCCGGTCGGCGAAGGTCAACGGCGCCGGCATCGCGGACGTGTGCCGGATGCAGATCACCGACGCCGCCGAGTGGGCGCGCGGGATCGACGACCCCGGCGTCGCGCCGCTGGTCGGCGCCCTGCTGCACCTGTTCGACAAGTTCGTCGAGATCGGGCTGGGCTACCTGTCGTTGGAGCGGCCGGCGGGCACCCTGTCGGGCGGCGAGGCGCAGCGCACCAAGATGATCCGCCACCTCGGGTCCGCGCTCACCGACGTCACGTACGTCTTCGACGAGCCGACCGTCGGCCTGCACCCGCACGACATCGAGCGGATGAACGGCCTGCTCCTGGAGCTGCGGGACAAGGGCAACACCGTGCTCGTCGTCGAGCACAAGCCGGAGGCGATCGCGATCGCCGACCACGTGATCGACCTCGGCCCCGGCGCCGGGACCGACGGCGGGACCATCTGCTTCGAGGGCACGCTGGAGGGGCTGCGCGCGAGCGGCACCCTCACCGGCCGCCACCTGGACGACCGCGTCACCGTCAAGGAGTCCGTCCGGGAGC
>NZ_JBHXAW010000032.1:0-23060 GCF_042726645.1 Isoptericola sp. NPDC060257 | reverse complement strand
GCGGGGGAGGGGTCCCCGCGGCCCTCAGGTGATCGGGGTCAGCGGCTCAGGACGCCGAGCAGCTGACGGTCGGCCAGGTCCAGTCCCCGCCGTGCATCACGGTGAAGCCGAACGACGTCGACTGCCCCGCGGCCAAGGTCCCGTTGCCGGCCGGGCGCATCGTCATGACCTTGCCCGAGGAGTCCCACGTGGGCGTGCCGTTCCAGGTGGCGCTGATCCGCTGGCTGGAGCTGACGGTCACGGTCGAGGTCCACGACGAGATGGCGCGGTCGGCCGTGATGGTCACGGTCCCGTTGAAGCGGTCGCCCCACTTCTGGCCCTCGGAGTACGTGGCCGTGCAGCCGTTGCCCCCGGTGGGCGGCGGCGTGGTCTCGCCGGGGTCGGGGTCGGGGTCGCCGCCGCCCTGGCCGTCGTTGAGGACGTTCAGGACCGCGGTGTAGGCGGCCTTCTTCTGGCCGTTGCCGTCGAAGAGCAGCGGGGTGCCGCTCGCCCGCCAGGAGTCGGAGTCGCGCACGCCCCACACGGTGATGCCGGTGCAGCGGGAGACGGCGAGGCACGCCTGCGTGACGCCCTGGTACTGCTCGGCCTGCGAGCTGCCCGAGCCCTCGATGTCCAGCTCGGTGATCTGGACGTCCACGCCGAGGTCGGCGAAGTGCTGGAGCGTCTCGTGGTAGTTGTTCGGCACCGGGTTGCCGCTGTTGAAGTGGGCCTGGAAGCCGACGCAGTCGATCGGCACGCCGCGGGCCTTGAAGTCCTTGACCATGGTGTAGACGCCCTGCGTCTTGGCGTGGGACCAGTTGTCGGTGTTGTAGTCGTTGTAGCAGAGCTTCGCGTTCGGGTCCGCGGCCCGGGCGGCGCGGAAGGCCGCCTCGATCCAGTCGTTGCCGGTGCGCTGGAGGTTGGAGTCCCGGCGGGCACCGGACGAGCCGTCCGCGTACGCCTCGTTGACCACGTCCCACGCGTAGACCTTGCCGCGGTAGTGCGTCGCGACCTGGGTGACGTGGTGGAGCATCGCCTGCCGCAGCTGCGAGCCGCTCATGTTCTGCATCCAGCCCGGCTGCTGGGAGTGCCACGCGAGCGCGTGACCGCGCACCCGCTTGCCGTGGCTGGTGGCCCAGTCGGCGATCCGGTCGCCGGCGGAGTAGTTGAACACCCCCTGCTGCGGCTCGGTGGCGTCCATCTTCATCTCGTTCTCGGCCGTGATCATGCCGAACTCGCGGTCCGCGATCGTCGTGTACTGCGAGTCGTTCAGCTTGCCCTGCGCCAGCGCAGTGCCGAAGTAGCGGCCCTGGTCCGCGGCGGCTTCGTGCAGCGTGCTCCCTGCGGCCTGCGCGCTCAGGGCGGTCGCGGCGAGGATGCCGAGACCGGCCACCGTCGCTCCCACCGCGGCGCGCCATCGCGTCGTCGTGCGCTTCATCGATCCCATCCTTCGTTCGAGCCTGCTCATCCTTGAGTGGTGCTCGGCCACGAGGCCTCGTCATCGAGCGGTCGGGGTCGCCGACGCCCCGAGGCTAGGTAGAAAACGTTTTCGACACAACCCCTGCGGGTGAGTTCCTCGCCGCGACGGCGTCGCCGGTGGCGGCCGGCCGGGCCGGTGGCGGCCGGTGCCGGTCAGCGGGCGGAGCGCTCGCCGAGCCCGAACCGGTCGTGCGGGTCGATGTGCGCGAGGACCTTGTCGAGCGCGCCGGCGAGGGTGCGGACCTCGTCGGGGTCGAGGTCGTCGAAGACGTCCTGGAGCACCGTGCGCGCGTGGCCGGGGGCGCTCGCGACGACCTTGCGCCAGCCCTCGTCGGTGAGGTGGGCGATGGTGGCGCGGCGGTCGTCGGCGGCGGTGCAGCGCTCGACGTAGCCGCGCGCCTCGAGCCGGCGCGCCACGTGCGAGAGGCGGGGGAGGGTGGCGCTGGTGAGCCGGGCGAGCTCGGTCATGCGCAGGTCACGACCGGGCGCCTCGGACAGCATCGCCAGCACCATGTACTCGAAGTGGGTGAGGTCGGAGTCGCGGCGCAGCTGCTGGTCGAGCGTGGCGGGCAGCAGCTCGATCACGGCCTGCAGCCGGAGCCACGTGCGCATCTGCTCGGCGTCGAGCCAGCGCGGCTCGTCGTCGGCCGTCGTCGTGCGCCGGGTGGTGGTCACGTGATCGCCCCTCCTGGTCCGTCACCCCCGAACGAAGGTTGACGCTACAACTATAGCGGTCTATGTTGGTTGTAGCGTCAACCAAATAGGTCGACGACGGATCCTCAGGAGGAACCATGGCCACCATCAGCATCCTCGGCGCCGGGAACATGGGCTCCGCGATCGCGGGCCTGGCGCTCGCCGGCGGGAACGACGTGCAGGTCGTCGCCCGCGACGTCGCCAAGGCCGCGGCCGTGGACGCCGCCGTCACCGCGACCGCGTTCGGCGAGCCGCTCACGGGCGAGATCGTCGTGCTGGCCCTGCCGTACCCCGCGCTCGACGACGTCGTCGCGACCTACGGCGACCAGCTCGCCGGCCGCACCGTGGTCGACCTCACCAACCCGCTCGACTTCGCCACCTTCGACGCGCTCGTCGTGCCCACCGACTCCTCTGCCGCCGCCGGGCTGGCCGAGAAGCTGCCCGACGCGACCGTGCTCAAGGCGTTCAACACGAACTTCGCCGCGACGCTCGTGAGCGGCACCGTCGGCGACGTGCCCACGACCGTCCTCGTCGCGGGCGACGACGCCGCCCCCAAGGCCGCGTTCGCCGCCGCGTTCGACGGCTCCGCCGTCCGCGTCGTCGACGCCGGGTCGCTGAAGCGTGCCCGCGAGCTCGAGGCGCTCGGGTTCCTGCAGCTCACGCTCGCCGCCGGCGAGCAGACGCAGTGGACCACCGGGTTCGCGCTGCTCTGACCCGCGTCGCCACCCGCCCGTCCCAGCACCAGGAGCCGACCATGACCTCGCAGTCCTCGCCGACCCGCCGTCCCGACCTCCTCGCGGCCGAGACCGCGATGGGCGCCGTCACCCTGCACGTGGGCGACCTCGGCGCGATGAGCGCCTACTACCGCGAGGCGATCGCTCTCGAGGAGATCCCGGCCCACGGCGCCCCCGGCCGGGTGGTGCTGGGGCGCGGCGGCGTGCCCGTCGTCGCGCTGCAGCACACGCCGGGGCTGCCGGCGACGGCGCGGAACCAGGCCGGGCTGTTCCACACGGCCGTGCTGTTCGACACCGAGGAGGCGCTCGCGTCCGCCGTCGCGCACGCCGCGCAGCACCCGCTGTCGCGGTTCGCGGGGAACTCCGACCACTGGGTGTCGCGGGCGTTCTACTTCACGGACCCCGAGGACAACGGCATCGAGCTCTACTGGGACCGCCCCCGCGACGTCTGGCAGCGCGACGGCGGCGGGCGCGTCGCGATGGGCTCGGACTGGTTCGACCCCCAGGAGTTCCTGCAGAGGCACCTCACCGAGGACGCCCTGGCGGGCACCGCGGGGCAGGCCGCGCAGGTCGGGCACGTCCACCTCCAGGTGGGCGACATCCCCACGGCGC
The DNA here is from genome assembly GCF_042726645.1 of Isoptericola sp. NPDC060257. Taxonomy (NCBI): domain Bacteria; kingdom Bacillati; phylum Actinomycetota; class Actinomycetes; order Micrococcales; family Promicromonosporaceae; genus Isoptericola; species Isoptericola sp. NPDC060257. Next base: position 19,563 of record NZ_JBHXAW010000032.1, on the reverse strand, counting down.
AGCGGTTCTACGTCGACACCCTCGGCTTCGAGATCATGGCGACGTTCCACGGCGCCCTGTTCGTCGCCGCCGGCGGGTACCACCACCACATGGCGATGAACACCTGGAACAGCGCGGGCGCCGGCCCGCGGGCCGCGACGCTCGGGCTCGGGCAGGTGGCGCTCACCGTGCCGACGCGCGACGAGGTCGGCGCGCTCGCCGACCGGCTGAAGCACGCCGGCGTCGCGACGCGCGACGACGGCCGGACCCTGCGCTTCGACGACCCGTGGAACACGCTCGTCGAGGTGTCTGTGGCCTGACCCGGATCCCCGCCTGTTCGGCAGGGGGCGGTCAGCGGAAGACGACCGTGCGGTGGCCGTCGAGCAGCACGCGGTGCTCGGCGTGCCACCGCACGGCGCGCGCGAGCGTGCGGCGCTCGACGTCCTCGCCGATCGCGACGAGGTCCGCGACGGCGCGGGAGTGGTCCACGCGCTCGACGTCCTGCTCGATGATCGGGCCCTCGTCGAGGTCGCCCGTGACGTAGTGCGACGTCGCGCCGATGAGCTTGACGCCGCGGTCGTGCGCCTGGGCGTACGGGCGGGCGCCCTTGAAGCTCGGCAGGAACGAGTGGTGGATGTTGATGACCTTGCCCTGCAGGTCGCGGCACAGCTCGTCCGACAGGATCTGCATGTACCGCGCGAGCACGACCAGCTCGACGTCGAGCTCGGCCACCAGCTCGCGCAGGCGGTCCTCGGCCTGCGCCTTCGTGTCCTTCGTGACCGGCACGTGGTGGAACGGCTTGCCGTAGAACGCCGCCATGTCCTCGAGGTCGGCGTGGTTGCCCACGACGCCGACGACGTCGACCGGCATCCCCTGGTACCGCTCGCGGTACAGCAGGTCCACCAGGCAGTGCGGCGCCTTGCTGACCAGCACCAGCGTGCGCAGGCGGCGACCGACGACGTCGAGCTGCCAGGTCATGCCGAAGCGCTCCGCCACCGGCGCGACCGCGGCCGTGAGCGCGTCGCGCCCGGCCGACTCCTCGACGTCGAGCGCCACCTGCACCCGCATGAAGAACAGGCCCGAGGCCGGGTCCCCGAACTGCTGCGACTCGGTGATGTTGCCGCCGTGCTCGGCCAGCACGCCGGCCACGGCGTGCACGATCCCGGGGCGGTCGGGGCAGGAGAGGGTCAGCACCCATTCGGTCGTCACCCGCCCATTGTCACCGACGGCCCCGGGCGCGCGACGACACGTCCGCCGTCGGTCTGCCACGATGTCCTCATGAGCGAGGCACGCGGCACTGACGCCCAGGAAGTCCGGCAGGAGAGCGGCGACGACACGCTGCGGATCGCGCTGGTCGAGGACGACCAGGCAGGCGAGCTGCTGACGTTGCGGCGGGCGGCGTTCGTCAGCGAGGCGCAGCTGTACGACGACCCGCACATCCCGCCGCTGACGCAGACGCTGCACGAGCTGCGCGACGACATGGCGCGCGACGACGTCGTGACCGTGGGCGCGTGGGAGGGCCACCGGCTGGTGGGGTCGCTGCGCCTGGAGATCGAGGGGCCGAAGGCGACGCTGGGGCGCCTCGCCGTCGCGCCGGACCAGCAGGCCAAGGGCATCGGCACGTCGCTGATGTTCGCGATCCTGCAGTTCCTGCCGTCCGAGGTGACGGAGGTGTGGGCGTTCACGGGCAAGGACTCGAAGAAGAACCTCGCCATGTACACCAAGCACGGGTACGAGGAGCAGTACGACCGCGCGGCGGGCAAGCTCACGCTGACCTACCTGCGCCGGGTGCTCGACGAGGTCGACGCGAGGAACGCGGCGCAGGAGTCATGACCGACGCCGGCGGGCGGGCGACGCGTCCTCGGTCGCGGCGTCCGTCCATGGCCGACGTCGCGGCCGTCGCCGGGGTCTCCCACCAGACGGTCTCCCGGGTGCTCAACGACCACCCGAGCGTGCGCGGCGAGACCCGCGAACGGGTGCTGGAGGCGATCGCGTCCCTCGGCTACCGGCGCAACAGCGCCGCGCGGGCGCTGGCGACGGCGCGCTCGGCGACGCTCGGCGTGGTGACCACGGGCTCGGCGCTGTTCGGCCCGACCAGCACCCTCATCGCGATCGAGGGCGCGGCGCGGGACGAGGGGTACTTCGTCTCCGTCGCGACCCTGCGGCGCTACGACGCCGAGGCGATGCACGAGGCCCTGGAGCACTTCATGGACCAGGGCGTCGAGGCGATCGTGGTCATCGCGCCGCAGGACGACGTCGCGGCCGCCGTCGAGTCGTTCCGCGCGCCGGTGCCGGTGCTCGTCGTCGCCGCCCTGGAGAAGGTGCCGCGCGACGCGGGCACGACGGCGGCGGGCCCGACGACGCTGTCGCTCGCCGTCGACCAGCGAGCCGGGGCGCGCGCCGCGACCGAGCACCTGCTCGACCTGGGGCACCACGACGTCCTGCACGTGGCCGGGCCGCAGGACTGGTTCGACGCCCGCGAGCGCGCCGCCGGCTGGCGGGAGGCGCTCGAGGCGCGGGGGATCGCGCCGAGCCGACCGCGGTACTGCAGCTGGTCCGCCGAGGACGGCTACACCGCGGGCCGCGACCTCGCCGAGGCCGTGGTGGCGCACGAGGGCCCGACGGCGGTGTTCGCGGGGAACGACCAGCTCGCGCTCGGCATCCTCCGCGCGTTCTGGGAGCGGGGCCTCTCGGTGCCCGACGACGTGTCGGTGGTGGGCTTCGACGACGTCGCGGGGGCCGCGTACTTCGTGCCGCCGCTGACCACGGTGCGCCAGCCGTTCGGGGTGCTGGGGGAGCGCAGCGTGGCGATGGTCGTCGCGGCCCTGGCCGGCGGCACCGTGCCGACCGAGCGGATCGTGCCCCAGCTCGTCGTGCGCTCCAGCACGGCGCCGCCCCCCGCCCGCTGACCGCGGACTCGTCGACCGCGGACTCGTTGACCGCCGCCGTGACGGCTGGGTAGATTCGGCGCGTTCGCAGTTCTACATCGTTGTAGAGGAGTCACGATGCACAGATCTCTCAGGCGGGCCCGCGCCGCGGCGGCCGGGGTGCTCACCACGGCGCTGCTGGGTGCCTCGCTGGTCGCCGCCACGACCGTCGGGCCGGCGACGGCCACGCCCGGCGCCGCCGAGCGCGGGCGCCCGGCCGCGTCTGCGCCGACCGGCGGCCTCTCGGTCACGGGCGAGACCTCGCCGGTGCACGACCCGGCGCTCGTCGTCGGCGACGACGGCACCTGGCGCGTGTACACCACGGGCCTGGTGAACCGGGAGAACGGCGGCACGATCCAGATGTGGTCGAGCCACGACGAGGGCGTGACCTGGGTCTACGACGGCACCGTCTGGGACGAGATCCCCGCCTGGATCGACGAGCGCTTCGCGGCGGACGGCGACGGCGTGCTGCCCGACAACCTCTGGGCGCCGGAGGTCTACGAGCACGACGGCACCTACTACCTGTACTACTCGGCGTCGCGCTTCGGCACGAACACCTCGGTCACGGCGCTCGCGACCAACACGACCCTCGACCCGGACGACCCGGACTACGCGTGGGTCGACCAGGGGCCGGTGATCGACTCGCCCCAGGACATCGCCGGCGGCAAGACGTTCAACGCGATCGACGCGGGCATCGTCGAGGGGGCGGACGGCACCCCGTACATGGCGATCGGGTCGTACTGGTACGGCGTCTTCCTCGTCGAGCTCGAGTGGCCCAGCGGCAAGCTCGCCGACGGCGCGCTGGAGAACGCCACGCACCTGGTGGACCGCATGATGCCGGGCAACCCCGTGGAGGCGCCGTACGTCTATGAGCGCGACGGCTGGTACTACCTGTTCGTCTCGTTCGACCGGTGCTGCCAGGGCCTCGACAGCACCTACCAGGTGGCGGTCGGGCGGTCGCGCGACGTCGCGGGGCCGTACCTCGACCAGGACGGCAAGGACCTGGCCGACGGCGGTGGCACGGTGCTGCTCTCGTCGCACGGCGCGGTCGTGGGGCCGGGTGGCCAGTCGGTGTCCGACGGCGTGCTCGCGTTCCACTACTACGACGGCGCGAACGCCGAGATCCCGGGCTTCCCGACGCTCGGCCTGCAGCGCCTGGCCTGGGAGGACGGCTGGCCGGTGGTGGACCGGACGGTCGAGGAGCCGACGGTCACGGCGGACCCGCGCGACGTGACCGTGCGCGGCAACCGACCCGCGTCGTTCGAGGTCCGCGTGTCCGGCACCCCGGTCCCTGTCGTCACGTGGGAGACCTCGGTCGACGACGGCACGACCTGGACGCCCGCCGAGGCGCCCGCGACGCGCGCCGTCGACGGCGCCGCGCGCTGGACGCTCAAGCACGCCGGGCGCGAGCCGGACGGCCTGCTGGCTCGCGCCGTCGTCGCCAACGCCCACGGCGAGGTGCGCAGCGAGCCGGCGCGGCTCGACGTCGTGCGGCACCGGTAGCGCCGGGAGGCATCGAGCGTGCTGACGTGATCCTCAAGCGTCGAGAATGAGGAGCAAGTCAGCACGTTCGATGCGCGGAGAGCCGGGCTTGGGTCCGCGCCATGTGAGCGCTAACATGGATCGACCACCACGACGCCCGACCGGGCGGGGACGGAGCAGGGGATGGCGGAGCAGGGCACGGGCGACGTGACGGAGATCCGGGACGCGATCGCCGCCGGGAGGACGACGCTCGGCATCGAGCTCGGCTCGACCAACATCAAGGCGTGCCTGATCGGGCCCGACCACGCGCCGCTCGCGAGCGGCTCGCACGCGTGGGAGAACGAGCTCGTCGACGGGGTGTGGACCTACGCGCTCGACGCCGTGCACGCCGGTCTGCAGGGCGCGTACGCCGCGCTCGTGGCCGACGTCGAGCAGCGCTACGGCGTCCGCCCCACGAGCTACGCCGCGCTCGGCGTCTCCGCGATGATGCACGGCTACCTGCCGTTCGACGCCGACGGCGAGCTGCTCGTCCCGTTCCGCACCTGGCGCAACACGAGCACCGGCCCCGCGGCCGCCGAGCTGTCCGCGCTCTTCGGGCACAACATCCCGCTGCGCTGGTCGATCGCCCACCTCTACCAGGCGATCCTCGACGACGAGCCGCACGTGCCCCAGGTCGCGTCGTTCACCACGCTGGCCGGCTACGTGCACCGGGCACTGACCGGGCGGCACGTGCTCGGCGTCGGCGACGCGTCGGGCATGTTCCCGATCGACCCGGCCACGGGCGACTACGACGCGCGGATGCTGGAGCAGTTCCGGCACCTCGCCGCCGCCAAGCGCCCGGGCCTGCACGTCGAGGGCCTGCTGCCGCAGGTGCTCACCGCGGGCGAGGACGCCGGCCGGCTCACCGCCGAGGGCGCCGCGCTGCTCGACCCCACGGGCACCCTGCGGCCCGGCGTCCTCCTCTGCCCGCCCGAGGGCGACGCCGGCACCGGCATGGTCGCCACGGGCTCGGTCGCGCCGCGCACCGGCAACATCAGCGCGGGCACGTCGATCTTCGCGATGGTCGTGCTCGAGCGGCCGCTGACCTCCGTGCACCACGAGCTCGACCTCGTCACCACGCCCGCCGGCGACCTCGTCGCGATGGTGCACTGCAACAACGGCGCCAGCGAGCTCGACGCGTGGGCCGGCGTCTTCGGCCAGTTCGCGGCCGCCCTGGGGCAGCCCGTCGAGCCCGACGCCGTCTTCGGCGCGCTCTTCCGGGCCGCGCTCGACGGCGCCCCCGACGGCGGCGGGCTGCTCGCGTACAACTACCTCGCCGGCGAGCCCATCACCGGCCTCGACGAGGGCCGCCCCCTCGTGGTGCGCACCCCCGACAGCCGCCTGACGCTGGCGAACTTCGCGCGCACGCAGCTCTACGGCGTGTTCGGCACGCTCGCGCTCGGCATGCGCGTCCTGCACGGCGAGGGCGTCGCGATCGACACGATGTTCGCGCACGGGGGCCTGTTCAAGACGGCGGGCGTCGCCCAGCGGCTGCTGGCCGGCGCGATCGACGCCCCCGTCGCCGTCGGGCAGACGGCGGGGGAGGGCGGCGCCTGGGGCATCGCCGTCCTCGCGGCGTACGCCGCCGCCCGGGCCGAGGCCGACGCCGGCGCCCTCGACGCCTACCTGGCCGAGCGCGTCTTCGCCGACGCCCGGCTCGACGTCGCCGAGCCCGACGCGGACGACGTCGCCGGCTTCGCCGCCTACCTGGAGCGGTACTCCGCCGGCCTCGCGGTCGAGCGCGCCGCCACCGCAGCCCTCTGACGACACCCGCAGTCGACGAACCGCACCCCCGCACTGGAGAAGCACATGAGCACCCCCACCGAGGTCCCCGCGCACCTGCGCGCCGCCGTCGACGCCGCCAAGGAGAAGGTCGCGGCCCTGCACGCCGAGCTGCCCCGCTGGGAGCTCGTCGTGTGGACCGCCGGCAACGTGTCCGAGCGGGTCCGCGACGACCGCACCCCCGACGGCTCGGGCGACCTCCTGGTCATCAAGCCGTCCGGCGTCGCCTACGACGACATCACCCCCGGGTCGATGGTGGTCTGCGACCTGGACGGGAAGCTCGTCGAGGGCGACCGGTCGCCGTCGTCGGACACCGCGGCGCACGCCTACGTGTACGCGCACATGCCCGAGGTGGGCGGCGTCGTGCACACGCACTCCACCTACGCGACGGCGTGGGCCGCCCGCGCCGAGGAGATCCCCTGCGTGCTCACGATGATGGCCGACGAGTTCGGCGGCCCGATCCCCGTGGGGCCGTTCGCGATCATCGGCGACGACTCCATCGGCCGCGGCATCGTCGAGACCCTGAGCGGTCACCGCAGCCCGGCCGTCCTGATGCGCAACCACGGCCCGTTCACCATCGGCAAGGACGCCCGCGCCGCGGTGAAGGCCGCCGTGATGGTCGAGGAGGTGGCCCGCACGGTGCACGTGTCGCGCCAGCTCGGCGAGCCGCTGCCCATCGCGCAGGAGCACGTGGACTCCCTGTACGCCCGTTACCAGAACGTCTACGGCCAGCACTGAGCCCGGTCAGGGCTTCGCCAGGCTCGACCATCGACGCAGACTTCCGAAGGAGACACACCCCATGAGCAAGCCGTACGCCGACCGCGAGGTCTGGTTCTTCACCGGCAGCCAGGACCTGTACGGGCCCGAGACGCTGGAGCAGGTCGCCCAGCAGTCGCAGGAGGTCGCCCGCGCGCTCGACGCGTCGTCCGACGTCCCCGCGAAGGTCGTCTGGAAGCCCGTGCTCAAGGACGCCGGCTCGATCCGCCGCGCGATGCTCGACGCGAACGCGGACGACAAGGTGCTCGGCGTCATCACGTGGATGCACACGTTCAGCCCGGCGAAGATGTGGATCTCCGGCCTCGACGCGCTGCGCAAGCCGCTGATGCACCTGCACACGCAGGCGAACGTCGAGCTGCCGTGGGCGGACATCGACTTCGACTTCATGAACCTCAACCAGGCCGCGCACGGCGACCGCGAGTACGCCTACCTGGCCACGCGCCTGGGCGTCGCGCGCACCACCGTCGTCGGGCACGCGTCCAACCCGGCCGTGACCCGCCGCGTCGGCACCTGGGTGCGCGGCGCCGCGGGCTGGGCCGCCACGCACGAGCTGAAGCTGGTGCGCTTCGGCGACAACATGCGGAACGTCGCCGTCACCGAGGGGGACAAGACGGAGGCCGAGCTGCGCTTCGGCGTCTCGGTGAACACGTGGGGCGTCAACGACCTGGTCGAGGCCGTCGAGGCCGTGGACGACGCCGCGGTCGACGCGCTGGTCGCGGAGTACGAGGAGCTCTACGACGTCGTCCCCGAGCTGCGGAAGGGCGGCGAGCGGCACGAGTCGCTGCGCTACGCGGCCCGCCAGGAGATCGCCATGGAGGCGTTCCTCGAGGAGCGCGGCGCCAAGGCGTTCACCACGAACTTCGAGGACCTCGGTGCCCTGCGCCAGCTGCCCGGCATCGCCGTCCAGCGCCTCATGAGCAAGGGCTACGGCTTCGGCGCCGAGGGCGACTGGAAGACGGCCGTCCTGGTGCGCGCGGCCAAGGTCATGGGCGAGGGGCTGCCCGGCGGCGCCTCCCTCATGGAGGACTACACCTACGACCTCACCCCCGGCTCCGAGCTCATCCTCGGCGCCCACATGCTCGAGGTCTGCCCCTCCCTCACGACGTCGAAGCCGCGCGTGGAGATCCACCCGCTCGGCATCGGCGGCAAGGAGGACCCGGTCCGCATGGTGTTCGACGCCGACGCGACCGAGGGCGCCGTCGTCGTCTCGCTCGCCGACATGCGCGACCGCTTCCGCCTCACCGCGAACGTGGTCGACGTCGTGCCGCCGACGCAGGACCTGCCGAACCTCCCCGTGGCCCGCGCCGTCTGGGCCCCGCGCCCCGACTTCACCACCTCCGCCGAGGCCTGGCTGACCGCCGGCGGCGCGCACCACACGGTGATGTCGACCGCCGCGGGCGTCGAGGCGTTCGAGGTGTTCGCGAACATCGCGCGCACCGAGCTGCTCGTCATCGACGAGGACACCACGCGCCGCGGCTTCGCCGACCAGGTGCGCTGGAACCAGGTGTACTACCGCCTCGCCCAGGGGCTCTGAGCACGACCACCGGCGAGCGGGGCGGGGGGGGGGGGGGGGTGGCCCCCCCCCCCCCCCGCCGCCCGGGGGGTCCCCGCCGTTACCCCCCCCCGGCGCTATATTTTGGCCTCCCCCCCGCCGGGCCGGCGCCCGAGGATGGCGGGATGGACCGCACGTTCGACGAGCTCGTCGGCGAGGCCGACGCCGCACCGATGTCCGGCTGGGACTTCTCCTGGCTGGAGGGCCGCGCCACGGAGGAGCGCCCGAGCTGGCGCTTCTCCCGGCTCCTGCACGACCGGCTCGGCACGGTCGACACCGCGCTCGACCTGCAGACGGGCGGGGGCGAGGTGCTCGCCGCCGCGCCGGCGCTCCCCCGCCTGCTGGTCGCCACCGAGGGCTGGCCGCCCAACGTCGCGGCCGCCACCCGGCTGCTGCACCCGCGCGGCGTGGCCGTCGTCGCGCACGACGACGCCGGACCGGGCTCGCCGCCCCTGCCCTTCGCGGACGGCGCGTTCGACCTCGTCACGAGCCGGCACCCGGTCGCGCCCCGCTGGGCGGAGATCGCGCGCGTACTGCGTCCGGGCGGGACGTACCTGGCGCAGCACGTCGGGCCGGCGAGCGTCTTCGAGCTCGTCGAGTTCTTCCTCGGCCCCCAGCCCGAGGAGGTCCGGCGCGGCCGCGACCCGGAGGACGAGGTGGCCGCCGCCCGCGCCGCCGGGCTCGAGCTCGTCGACCTGCGGGTCGAGCGGCTGCGGATCGCGTTCTACGACGTCGGCGCCGTCGTCTGGTTCCTGCGCAAGGTGGTGTGGATGGTGCCGGGCTTCACGGTCGACGCGTACCGGACCGAGCTGCGCGACCTGCACGAACGGATCCTGGCCGACGGCCCGTTCGTCGCGCACTCGGCCCGGCACCTGGTGGAGCTGCGCCGGTAGCGGCGGTCAGGACAGGGCGGGCACCGCGAGCTCGACCAGCTCGTCCGCCTGCTCGACGAACCACTGCCCGGCGGGCGGGTCCACCATGCCGCGCTCGGGGTCGAGCGGGCCGCCGGTGCCGCGGAAGCACTGGCCGTCGGACTCCCCCGGCACCTTGATCCACAGGTAGGCGTCGACCAGCGGCTCGCCCGTGTCCAGCGTGGGCCGCAGGCCCAGCCCGCGCCCGGGCGGGTTGCACCAGTCCTCGGCGTCGGAGTACACGTTCTCGGAGGTCGCCGGGTCCCACGGCCCCTGCCCGTCGCGCGAGGTGTCGACGACGAACGGCGTCGTGGCGCGCACGTCACCGAGCTGCTCGGCGTACCGCGAGTCCACGCCCGCCGTGCTCAGCGCCGGGTCGGCGGCGTCCGCGGACCACCGCCCGTACGGCGACATCTCCACGCCCGACCACCCGTTCGCGGGGCCGCCGTTCCAGTACTGGTTCCCGCAGTCGCCGAACGCCCCGCCCGCCTGCGTGACGAGCGCGAGGCACGACGAGATCCAGCGCCCGTACGCCACCGAGTTCTCGGTGTACTGGTAGTTCGAGGCGTTGAGGAAGAACCCGTCCGCCCGGTCGACGCCCGCCTTGAGGAGGCGGTCCGTGTTGTCGCCGACGTTGAGCCACTTGCTGTTGCCCGCGTCGAGGTAGACCTTCGTGCCCGGCAGCGCGCCCAGGGTGTCCACCGCGTGGTTGAGCATGGCGAATCGCTCAGCGGCGGCCGTCTCAGGGTCCGCCTCCGCCGGCTGGCACCACTCCTGGTTGCCCTCGACGGTCGTGTACCAGGGGATGATGCCGAGCCCGTCGGGCTCGAGGATCACGACCGCCTGCTTGGTGCCGATCCCGCGCGCGAACCCGTCGATCCACGCGGTGTACTCCGCGAGCGACGTCGCGCCGCCCGCGGAGTACTGCGCGCAGTCGCGGAAGGGGAGGTTGTAGGCGACCATCACGGGGACCGCCTTGTCGGCGTGCGCGTGCACGACGACGTCCTTGACGTCCTGCTTCACCTCGCGCGGCGTGCCGCCGGTGAACCAGCTCGCGGAGGGGATGCCTGCGAGCGCGAGCGCGTCGTCGCGCGCGTCCCCCGTCAGGCCGAGCTCCTCGACGTGACCGATCGTCGAGCTGTCCGGGTCCACCCACAGCTGCGGGTCCGGGGGCGGTGGCGGCGCCGCCGACGCCGAGAGCCCGCCGAGGGCGAGGCCCGCGGCCGCGGCGAGGACGACGGCCGACCGGACCGCCGTCGGGATGGAGGCAAGACGAGAGGAACCGAGGACCACGGCGATCTCCTTTGATCGGCGCCCGCATGATGAGAGCGCTCCCACGCTGCTGTCGGTCCCAGCGTGCCACAGCGCCCCGGCCGAGGCCAGGGTCGGTCCGCCCCGGCCCGGCTCGACCCCCACGGGGCCCGCCCGTGACGGGATCGTGACGGGATCGTGTCCGTATCGCGAGGCAACGAGGCGGCTGGTCACAGGCCCGCCCCTACGATGGCAGCCATGATCTTCAAGGCCGTGGGGGACGGCCGTCCCTACCCCGACCACGGGCACGTCACCGCCAAGGACTGGGTGGACGTGCCGCCGCGCCAGGTGCGTCTCGACGAGCTCGTCACCACCAAGCGCACGCTGGACCTCGACCACCTGCTCGCGGAGGACTCGACGTTCTTCGGCGACCTCTTCGCCCACGTCGTCGAGTACCGGGGCGTGCTGTACCTCGAGGACGGTCTGCACCGCGCCGTGCGGGCCGCCCTCCAGCAGCGGCCCGTGCTGCACGCCCGCGTCCTCGTGCTCCGGTGACTCCCGCCACGACCGGCGGCGCTCCCGCGAACGATCCCCCGAACTCGGGTAGTTTCTTCGCGTGACATCACCTGCCCCTGACCCGGTCCGCGAGACGCGCCGCAAGCGCGAGCACGAGCGGCAGGCCGTGGTCTTCGGGCTCCTCATCGCGTTCCTGCTGCTCGCGGGCCTGGCGGCCGCGGCGATGTACTCGGGCGCGTTCAGCTCGCCGTTCTCGCGACCCATCTACACGCCGGTCGCCGAGGCGCCGCAGCCCGAGCCGTGCCTGCCGCAGGTCAAGGGCCAGCCCGACGGCGCCCTGCCCGTGCCGTACTCGAAGGTCAAGGTACGCGTCTACAACGCCGCCGACGGCAGCGAGCCGCTCGCCGGCGCGAACGAGGACGTCCTGAGCGAGCGCGGGTTCAACATCGTCGACACCGGCAACTGGGTGGAGAAGCTGGGCCAGTCGGAGGTGCGCTTCGGCACCAAGGGCATCACCCGCGCCTACACCCTCGCGGCCCAGTACCCCGACGTCCGCCTCGTGCTCGACGACCGCAAGGGCAACACCGTCGACCTGCTGGTGGGCGAGGAGTACAGCCCGCCGCTCAGCGAGGACAGCGTGCTGCTGAACGCCGAGACCCCGATGAAGGACGTCGAGGGGTGCGTGCCCGCCGACGAGATCACGCCGATCCCCCAGGTGACCCTGCCCAAGAAGTAGGGCCGAGCCACCCGGGGCGGGGCGTCAGTCCGTCGTCCCGGCCGCCGCGGGAGCCGACGCCGGCGAGGCCGGCTCCTGGCCGGTGCCGCGCCACCGCGCGATCGCGCGCATGCCGTGGTAGATCACCAGCGCCGCCGCGGTGCCGATCGCGATGCCCTCGAAAGTGAGGTCGCCGGCGGAGAACGTGAAGTTCGCGATGCCGATGATCAGCGGGACGGCGGCGGTGGTGAGGTTCACCGGGTTGCCGAAGTCCACCTTGCCCTGCACCCAGATGCGGGCGCCCAGGATGCCGATCATGCCGTAGAGCATCGTCGTCGCCCCGCCGAGCACGCCCGCAGGGATGGTGGCGATGAGCTCGCCGAACTTGGGCGACATCGACAGCAGCAGGGCCGTCACGGCGGCCACCCAGTACGCGGCCGTCGAGTACACGCGGGTCGCGGCCATGACCCCGATGTTCTCGGCGTACGTCGTGGTGCCGGAGCCGCCGCCCACGCCCGCGAGCGTCGTCGCGAGGCCGTCGCTGAACAGGGCCTTGCCGGCGACGTCGTCGAGGTTCTTGCCCGTCATCGCCGCGACCGACTTCACGTGGCCGACGTTCTCCGCGACCAGCACGAGCACCACCGGCACGAACAGGCCCAGCACCGCCGGCTCGAACGACGGGGTGACGAAGTGCGGGAAGCCGAACCAGTCGGCCGACCGGACCGCGTCGAAGCTCACCTGGCCCTGGAGCATCGCGGCGACGTAGCCGATCACCACGCCGACCAGGATCGACAGGCGGCCGATGATGCCCTTGAACAGCACGGTGACGAGGATGATCGCCGCGAGCGTGATCGTCGCCGTGAGCGGCGCGGCCCGGAACCCGCTGTCGCACGCCTGCACGATCTCGCCGTCGACGACGGACTCGGTGCACGTGCCCCAGGCCGCTGGCGCCAGGTTGAGGCCGATGAGCGCGACGATCGTGCCCGTCACGACCGGCGGCATCACGACGTCGATCCAGCGGGCGCCGGCGAAGTGCACCAGAGCGCCGATCGCCGCGAGCACCAGGCCGGTGACGAGGATGCCGCCGACGGCCACCGACTCGCCGTGCGACGCCGTCGCGGCCGTGATCGGCGCGATGAAGGCGAAGCTCGACCCCAGGTAGCTGGGCAGCCGGTTGCGCGTGATCAGCAGGAACAGCGCCGTGCCGATCGCCGAGAAGAACAGCGTCGTCGCGGGCGAGAACCCGGTGATCAGCGGCACGATGAACGTGGAGCCGAACATGGCCACCACGTGCTGCATGCCGATGCCGATGGTGCGCGGCCAGCTCAGCCGCTCGTCGGGGGCGACGACGTCGCCGGGGGCGACGTGCCTGCCGTCACCGTGCTTGGTCCAGCCGAGGCTCATGGTGCTCCGTCCGTCGGGCCCGCGTGCGGGCCGCCGTGCTCACCGCTGTCGCTCGCCCGTGAACGTCCGGTGAAGATTGCCGCCGCACAGCGTACTGGCCCGCACCGCCCCCGGTTCACCCCCGCGGCAGCCGGTGCCCCACCAGCGCGAGGTTCTGGATCGTGGCGAGGCTGCACTGGGCGGCGTCGTTCGTGGACAGCGTCCGCGCCTCGTCGATCCGCACCAGGGTCTCGGGCGGCAGCACCGGCACGGGGTGGAAGGCCTCCTCGCCCATGAACTCCCCGCCGCGGAAGTACGCGCGCCACGCGACGTCGGCCAGGCCGTCGTCGCCGGGCCGAGCCGCGGCGTACGCGGCGAGACGGGAGTGCGCCTGCTCGAGGTTCGTGCCCGACGGCGCGACGCCGAGCTCGGCCTCCTGCTCCGCCGGCGTCGCGAGGTAGAGGCGGCAGTACTGCAGCCACGCCTCCTTGAAGCCGGGGGCGTCGACGAGGCCCGCGTCGACCAGCGACACCAGCTCCGAGCAGATCTCGACCAGCCCGAAGACGGCGGACAGGTGCGAGACGGTGACGCGGTCGCGGTCGGTGGCGAACCGGCCCGTGCCCAGGTCGTACAGCGCCTCGCCGGTGAAGAAGCCGTGCCTCAGCGCGCCGATGTCGGTCATGGTGCCGACCAGCCGGTCGCGCGACCGCTCGTTCCCCGTCGCCTCCCAGTCCGCGAGCCACGTGGCGGCCAGGGCGCTCCAGTCCGTGCCGAGCCCGACCGCGAGCGCTTCGGGCCGCGGGCGGTACGTGGCGGCGTCGGGCCGCACCTTGCGCGTCGGGTCGAGCCCGAGGAAGTTCCGGTCGGAGTCGCGCAGCTCGAGCATGAGGTCGCGCGTGTGCTCGTCGCCGGTGAGGAAGTAGTGCGGCCGCCGGTACGCCGGCGTCGAGATGCGCACCTGCTTGGCGCTGCACCCCCAGTGCTGCACGTTGTGCCGGCTGCCCAGCCCCTGCCACGGGCCGGCGTGGTAGACGTCCACGTCGCCCGTGTGGCGGGTCATGCGCTCGGCGAGCCGGAAGACGTCGGCCCGGCCCGTGCGCAGGAACGACGTCCACAGCCACAGGTCCGGGGAGAGCTCGGAGTTGTCCCAGGCGTAGCCGCCGACGTCGTAGCGCCACACGTGCCGGTCGGGGTCGTAGGCGTGCATGACGTCGCCGTAGCTCCAGAACCCGTACCAGGAGCGCTGGTCCACCTGACCGACGTAGAAGTCGAGCATGGTGGCGAGCCGGTCCTCCAGCGCCGCCCGCTCGGGGGTGCCCCGGTCGACGAGGTCCCAGTCGCCGAGCACGCGCGCCGCGTGCAGCGCCCCGGGGGTGGGCACGAGCTGGGGCCGAGCGGCGGTGCCTGCGGCGAGGCGCGCGAGCGCGTCGGCGTCGGGCGTGCCGGCGAACGCGGTGACGGTGAGCTCGTGCGTGCGGCCGATGCCGTGCGCGTTCCCGAACCCCGGCTCGTAGTCCTCGTAGGTGATCTCGAGGGCGTCGAGCTGGTCGTCGTACGTGTCCTGGCCGAGGCCGTCGTGGTAGAAGCGCAGGTCCATCGGCGCGGCGTCGGGAGACCACAGCCAGGTCGTGAGGGAGCCGACGTCGGACGTCGCGCGCTCGACGTCGATCCCGGTCGGGTGCGACTGCCAGAACCCGGTGAGCCCGACGGCGAGGCCGCCGCCCGTGTCCCCCAGGTAGCCCAGACCCTCGGACCGCGTGCCCTGCGCGACGTCGATCCACGGCCGGTCCGGCGCCGTCCGCTTGTGCACGGTGAAGCCGTGCGCGGAGAGCTGGCGCAGCGACCAGGCCTCCCAGGTCGGCACCCAGCGCAGCCGGCCGGAGACGCGCTCGTCCCACTCCTCCAGCGGCGGCGTCGCGCGGCCCGCCACCTGGGCCGCGCGCACCTCCGCGCCCGGGTCCCGGCGCAGCCCGGTCACGCCCTGCACCGCCTCGCGCACCAGCCCGCCGTCCGCCCCCGAGAGGCGCACGTGCCGGTCGTAGGGCGCGGCGCGCAGCGGGACGTCGAAGCGCAGGCCGAGCGACGACAGGAAGTCGCGCTCGGGGTCGCCGTCCCACACGAACGAGTGCACCAGCCGGAACGTCGGGGCCCCGGCCGCGAGCACCAGCCGCAGCGTGAACGGCAGCCAGGCGGGCGCGCCGTCCTCGTGGGCCCGGTCGACGTCGCGGTGCGCGCCCGTCACCCGCACGACGGCGCGCACCGGTCCGGCCTGCTCGACGACGACGTCGCGCACCACGCCCACCGACTCGCGCCGTCCCCGGTGGTCGGGCTCCGGGCGGTCCTGCCGGCTGGACACCAGCCGCCCCGCGCGCGCCACCTCCACGCCGCGCACCCGCACGGACCGCACGACGTCAGGACCGGAACGCCCCACGACCACCGTGCACGCGCCCGTGTCCACGACCACCTCGTCGTCGTGCTGCGCCACCGTGACCGCGGGCCCGGCGCCGTCCTGCGTGGCGTCCGGCACGCCCTCGGGGGCGGCGACGACGCGGTAGGACGCGCTGGGCGGCGTCGCCGCGCCGAGGGCGACGCCGGACCACTTCACGCTGCCGTCGGGCCACGTCGCGAGCGGCCACGTCTGCGCCGGGACGACACGTCCCCAGGCGTCCACGACGGCGAGCTCCGCGGCGTCGCGCACCACGCCCGGGCGGAACGGGACGCCGCAGGTGACGCCCCCGACCGTGAGGTCGGGCGCGACGTCGTCGAGCCAGTGCAGCGGGACGTGGACCCCGTCCGGGGTCTCGACGGACTCGGTCAGCGGGGATGCGGCGGGGGCGGTGGTCATGACAGCGGGGTCACCTCGAGGTTGCGGTAGTGGGCGACGAGCGGGGCCATCTGCCGGAAGCCGATCCGGCCGGCGCCCAGCGGCGCGTCGTCGTGGAACGTGAAGAGGGTGAGGTCGTCGATCGCGAAGGCGACGTCGGCGCCGCGCTTGGTGACGCGCACGCGGTAGTGGCCGTCGGCGTCGTCGGGCCCGGGCAGCGGGTCGGCCCCCTGCGCGACGAGGCGGAAGCCGGGGCTCTTGCGCAGGTTGCAGGTGCGGAACCGCTTCTCGGACGCCCACTTGCGGCGCAGGTAGGACACGTGGAGCGTCGACACGTCGCCCGAGTGGTACTGCGGGTAGAACCCCGTGCGCTCGGCCAGCGAGGGGTCGAAGAGGTCGCGGTCGTCGGTGCCCGTCGCGGCGAAGAACAGCATCGCCAGGCCGTCGCCGGCCAGCGGCCGGAAGTCCCACGCGACCTCGACGTCCGCCGGGAAGACCTCCGGGCACCAGCAGGTGAAGTGCGCGTGGTCCCCGCGGCCGTCGGCGTCGAGCGCGGCCTCGTCGGCCGTGCTGCGCAGCACCAGGCCGCCGTCGCGGTGCTCGACGCCGACGGGCCCCTCCGCCACCCACCCCGTGAGGTCGCCGGGACCGGCCAGGGCGTTGCGATAGGGGGCTGTCACGGCTGCATCACCCACGCCCCGAGCGGCTCCTCCGCGTCGTGCACGCCGTCGAGCGACGCCAGGGCCTCGCCCACGTAGCGGGCGACGGCGCGCGCCCCCGCCGTCGTGAAGTGGGTGTTGTCCTTGGCCAGCTTCTCGTCGACGGGCAGACCCGCCGCCGCGGCGGCGCCGTGCGGGAAGAGGGCCGCCGACGCGTCGCGGCCCAGCCACCCGTACAGCCAGCGCGTGAACGCGGTGAGGTCGAGCACCGGCACGTCGAGCTCGTGCCCGAGGGCCCGGACCGCCGCCGGGTACGGCCCGTGCGACCAGCGCAGCGCTCCGTCGCCGTCGAACAGGCGGCGCTCGACGCTCGTGGCCAGCACGGGCCGCGCCCCGTTCGCGCTCGCCTCCGCGACGAACCGCGCGAGCCGCTCCGTGTACCCGCCCTCGGCCGCGAGCTCGTCGGGCTCCTTCTGGTCGTTGTGCCCGAACTGGATCACCACCGTGTCGCCGGGCCGCAGCTCGGCGAGCAGCTTCTCCCAGCGCCCCTCGGCCCGGAACGACGCCGTGGTGGCCCCTCCGATCGCGTGGTTGCGCACGACGTCGTCCGTGAACGCCGCGAGCTCGTCGCCCCAGCCCAGCAGCGGGATCTCCGGGTACCCCGAGGTGCGGCCGTGGTCGGTGGGGGCGACGGTCGAGTCGCCCGCGAGGTGGATGGTCATGTCAGCCCTTCACGCTCCCGATCAGCATGCCCTTGGCGAAGTGCTTCTGGAGGAACGGGTAGGCCAGGAGCACGGGGATGGTGGCCACGATGACCACCGCGAACTTGATGCCCTGCGCGGGCGGGGGCAGCTCGGCGCCCATGTCCTGCGCTGACAGCGACGCCGACGCGGTGACCTGCCGCAGGAACATCTGCAGGGTCCACATGTCCTGGTCGTTCAGGTACAGCAGCGGGGACATGTAGTCGTTCCAGATGCCGACGGCGTAGAACAGCGCGAACGTCGCGAGCACCGGCTTCGACAACGGGATCACGACGTGCCGCAGGATCTGCAGCTCGTGCGCGCCGTCGATCTTGGCGGACTCCTCCAGCTCCTGGGGCAGCTGCTGGAAGAAGTTCTTGATGATGATCAGGCTGAACGGGTTGATCGCCATCGGCAGGATCAGCGCCCAGTACGAGTCGAGCAGGCCGAGCTGCTTGACCACCAGGAACGTGGGGATCATGCCCGCGGAGAACACCATCGTGAACACGACGACGGTCATGATGGTGCGCCGCCCGGGCAGGTCGACCTTCGACAGCGGGTAGGCCATCAGCGCCGTCAGCGCGAGCTGGACGAGCGTGCCGACCAGGGTCACGACGACGGTGGTGACGAAGGCCCGCACGAACGCGTCCGAGGACAGGATCGAGGCATAGGAGTCGGTCGTGAAGTCCCGCGGCCACAGGAAGAACGGTCGCGTGGTGATCTCCAGCTCGGTCGCGAACGACCCCGCGAGCACGTACAGGAACGGCAGCAGCGCCAGCAGGCCGACGGCGACGAGCAGCACGACGTTGACGACGTCGAACGCCCGGCCCGCACGGGTGTTGAACCGCTGGTGCTGCGTGGAGGGCCGGGACGCGCGCCGGGACGCGGGGCCGGGCGCCACGGTGGGCGTGGTGGGCACGGTGGTGAGCGGTGCGGCCATCAGAAGATCCCCTGCTGGTTGAAGCGCTTGGCGAGCCAGTTGGTGCCGAAGATCAGCACCAGCCCGACGATCGCCTTCGACAGGCCCACCGCGGTGGAGTAGGAGTACGCGCCCTGCTGGATGCCGGTGAAGTACACGTACGTGTCGAACACGTCCGCGACGGTGCGGTTGAGCGCGTTGGACATGAGGTAGATCTGCTCGAAGCCGGTGTTGAGGATCTCCCCGGTCTGCAGGATGAGCATCACGATGATCGTCGGGCGGATGGCGGGCAGCGTGATGTGCCAGGTGCGCTGCCAGCGGCCCGCGCCGTCGATGACGGCGGCCTCGTACTGCTCCTGGTCCACGCTGGCCAGGGCGGCGAGGAAGATGATCGTGCCCCACCCGGTGGACTTCCAGATCGTCTGGAGCAGGATCAGCGGGCGGAACCAGTCCGGGTCGGCCAGGTAGTTGGTCTCCGTGCCGGTGAGCCCGTCCAGGAAGGACGACAGCGGGCCGGTCCCGATCGCGAACAGCAGCGCGGTCAGCGACACCACGACCGTCCAGGACAGGAAGTGCGGGATGTAGACCAGCGTCTGCACCGTGCGCTTGAGCACCGACAGCCGCACCTCGTTGAGCAGCAGCGCCAGCACGATCGTCAGCGGGAACGCCACGCACAGGCTCAGCGCGGCCAGGATCAGCGTGTTGCCCAGCAGCCGCGGGAAGTCGGGGTTGGAGAAGAACTCCTGGAAGTGGTGCCAGCCCACCCACTCCGACCCCTGGATCCCCAGGAACGGCACGTAGTTCTTGAACGCGATCTGCGCGCCCCACATCGGCCAGATGCGGAACAGCAGGAAGTACAGGATGCCCGGCAGCATCATCACCAGCAGCCACCGGTAGCGCACCACCCGGGCCCAGCCGCGGTGCGGCCGGCGGGGCGCGGGAGGGGCGGCGGGCGCGGGCGTGCCGGCCTGCTCGACGTCGACGACGGCGGTCATCGCAGCCTCCTTCTCGGACGGGGTGCGGGGCCGGGCACCGAGGCCCCGCCCCCCACCCGAGGGGATGAGCCGAGCAGGGCCTAGAGCACGGTCATCACGGCCCGGAACCCCG
>NZ_JBHXAW010000031.1:0-23608 GCF_042726645.1 Isoptericola sp. NPDC060257 | reverse complement strand
CCCGGGTTCCGGTCGTGAGACCGCGATCCGCTCCCTGCAGGCGACCGGCCTCGAGGTCGGCTCGATCCAGGACGTGACGCCCCAGGCGCACAACGGCTGCCGTCCCCCGAAGCGCCGCCGCGTCTGACCCTCCCGACGTCGTCGGGCCCCGGGGCCGAGGGATCGGCCCCGGGCTCGTACGACGCCGCAGCCTGCCCGGGCGGGTGGACCGAGTCCCACCCGGGGCCGCGAGTACTCGCGGATCCGTGATGCGTCATATGGCGGACGCACACTGAAAGGACCTGACCGTGCTGATCGCACAGCGCCCCTCCCTGACCGAAGAGGTCATCTCGGAGTACCGTTCGCGCTTCTCCATCGAGCCGCTCGAGCCTGGCTTCGGCTACACGCTCGGCAACTCCCTGCGCCGGACCCTCCTGTCGTCCATCCCGGGCGCGGCCGTCACCTCCATCCGCATCGACGGAGTGCTCCACGAGTTCTCCACCGTGCCGGGTGTGAAGGAGGACGTCACCGAGATCATCCTCAACATCAAGAACCTCGTCGTCTCCTCGGAGAACGACGAGCCCGTCGTGATGTACCTGCGCAAGACGGGTGCGGGCGTGGTCACCGCCGCGGACATCGTGCCGCCGGCGGGCGTCGAGGTGCACAACCCGGACCTGCACGTCGCCACGCTCAACGACAAGGGCAAGCTCGAGATCGAGCTCACCGTCGAGCGCGGTCGTGGCTACGTGTCCGCGGCGCAGAACAAGAACGACGAGGCCGAGATCGGTCGGATCCCCGTCGACTCGATCTACTCGCCGGTCCTCAAGGTCACCTACAAGGTCGAGGCCACGCGTGTCGAGCAGCGCACGGACTTCGACAAGCTGATCGTCGACGTCGAGACGAAGGCCGCGATCGCCCCCCGCGACGCGCTCGCCTCGGCCGGCAAGACGCTCGTCGAGCTGTTCGGTCTCGCCCGCGAGCTGAACGTCGAGGCCGAGGGCATCGAGATCGGCCCGTCGCCGACGGACTCCGCGCTGGCCGCGGACCTGGCGCTGCCGATCGAGGAGCTCAACCTCACGATCCGCTCGTACAACTGCCTCAAGCGCGAGGGCATCCACCAGGTGGGTGAGCTCGTGGCTCGCAGCGAGGCCGACCTGCTCGACATCCGGAACTTCGGCGCGAAGTCCATCAACGAGGTCAAGGAGAAGCTCGCCGAGCTGGGCCTCTCGCTGAAGGACTCGCCCCTCGACTTCGACCCGTCCAGCTCCGCGTACTTCAGCGGCGGGGACGACGAGGCCACGTACTCGGACGAGCAGTCGTACTGACGTCTCCGCGCCCGCAGCAGCCCGCTCGACCTGACCGGGCCGCGCGGTGCGGAACCACCCTCAAGGAGAACCAGAAATGCCTACCCCCACCAAGGGTCCGCGGCTCGGTGGCAGCCCGGCTCACGAGCGACTGATCCTCGCGAACCTGTCGACGTCGCTCTTCGAGCACGGCCGCATCACGACCACGGAGACGAAGGCGAAGCGCCTGCGCCCCCTGGCCGAGCGCCTCATCACGTTCGCGAAGCGCGGCGACCTGCACGCCCGTCGCCGGGTGCTGACCGTCGTCCGTGACAAGTCCGTGGTGCACACGCTGTTCACCGAGATCGCCCCGGCCATGGCCGAGCGCAACGGTGGCTACACGCGCATCACCAAGATCGGCAACCGCAAGGGCGACAACGCCCCCATGGCGGTCATCGAGCTCGTCACCGAGCCGGTGAGCCCGAAGCAGGCCGTCGTCAAGGAGGCCACGAAGGCCGCCGAGAAGGCTGCCAAGGTCGAGGACGACAAGCCGGCCAAGGACGAGGCCGCCGTCGAGGAGGCCACCGAGGCTCCGGCCGAGGCGCCCGCCGAGGACAAGGCTGACGAGAAGGCTGAGGAGACCAAGGAGGCCTGACCTCCCGCGTCCCCCGCACCACGACGAGCCCCGTGCCGCCTCCCGAGGTGGCGCGGGGCCTCGTCGTTCCTAGGCTGGGAGGATGCCCGCCCGCTCCGACGCGCCGCCCCGACCCCGGGCCCCCGTGCCGGTCGTGCTCGTGCACGGCTCCCGCACGTCGGCGACCATGTGGCGGCGTCAGCTCGAGGCGCTGGGCCGCGCCGGGGTCCCCGCCGTCGCGACCGACCTGCCGGGCCACGGTGCGCGACGGGGCGAGGCGTTCACGCTCGACGGCGCGGTGGACGCCGTGCACGACGCCGTGGAGGGGCTCGGCGGGCGGGCCCTCGTCGCGGGCCTGTCGCTCGGGGGCTACGTCGGCATCGAGCACCGCGCGCGCCATCCCGAGCAGAGCGCGGGCCTCGTGGCGGCGTCGTGCTGCACGGAGTCCTCGTCGGCGCTGCGGCCGGCGTGGCTCTCGCTCGCCCGGTGGATCGAGGGCTGGCCGGACCACGGCGCCCGCCTGAACGACACGTTCGTGCGCCTCGCCCTCGACGCCGAAGGTGCGGGGGACCTGGGGGCCGGCGGGTACGCGCTCACCGCCATGGCCGAGGTGCTGCGGGAGCTCGGCCCGACCGACACCCTCGGCGCCCTCGCGGCCGCGCGCAGCCCCGTGTGGTTCGTCAACGGGCGTTACGACCACTTCCGCGCCCAGGAGCGTGCGTTCGTCGCCGCGGCCCGGGCCGGCGGGGCGGCCGCCCGGCTCGTCGTCGTGCCGCACGCCCGGCACCTCGTCAGCCTCGACGCGCCGGTCGCGTTCACGCGGGCCCTCCTCGAGGCGGAGACCGTCGTCACGTCCGAGGAGGCAGGCGTCGTGACGTCACCCGTCCACCGGTGACGGTCAGGGCAGGGTCAGGTCCCACGCCCGCGCGCCGCCGACGAGCGCGGCCGAGTTGGGCACGACGACGACGTCGTCGCCCAGGCGGTCGAGGGCGGCGGGCGTGATGCGGCGGGAGTTCCCGCCGCCCAGGTACAGACGGTCCCAGCGGAACACCGGGCGCAGCCCGTCGACCGTCGCGACGACGCGCCGCGACCACAGCCCGTCGCCCAGGCGGCGGCGCTCCGGCTCGCCGACGTACTGGTCGTACGTCGCGCCGCGCCGCACGGGGGCGTGCGACCACTCCAGGTGGGGTGCGAGCAGGCCGCCGTCGAACAGCGCGGACCCGAGCCCCGTGCCGAGGGTGAGCACCAGCTCGACGCCGGAGCCCGCCACGACGCCGGCGCCGTGCACCTCGGCGTCGTTGAGCACGAGGGCGGGCACGCCGAGCCGGTGGGCGAGCGCGCCGCGGACGTCGAAGCTGGCCCACGCCTCCACGAGCTCCGGCAGCACCCGCGAACGGGGACCCGAGCGGGTGACGTAGTGCGGCGTGTGGACGACCACGCCGTGGCGGATCATGCCGGGCATCCCGAGCGTCACGCGGTGCGCGGCGGGAAGGCGGTCCGCGATGCCGGCCACGGTGTCGAGCAGCAGCTGCGGGGGCAGCGGGTAGGGCGTGGGGACCCGCACGGGCGACGCGTGCGCGGTGCCCGCGGAGTCCAGGACCGCCGCCTTGATGCCTCCGCCGCCGCAGTCGACGGCGAGGGTGAGCACGTCGGAGGGCGGCGGCGTCCGGGAGGCGCCGTCGTCGGGGCGGGGAGCGGGGGTGCGCGCCGGGGCGCCTGGGTCGACCATCACGGGACATCATCCGGCCACAATGGGTCGGTGAGCACGCCGACACCTCCCGCCGACACCCTCCGGGTCCGGCTCGACCTCGCCTACGACGGCACCCACTTCGCGGGCTGGGCCACCCAGCCGCGGCTGCGCACCGTGCAGGGGGTGCTGGAGGACGCCCTCGCGACCATCCTCCGCACGGAGCCGCTCGGCCTGCCCCGGCCGCGGCTGACGGTGGCCGGTCGCACCGACGCGGGGGTGCACGCGCGCGGCCAGGTCGCGCATGTCGACGTGGCGCGCGGGCGCTGGGAGGAGATGCCCGGTCGTTCCGACCGGGAGCCCGGTGTCGCGCTCGCCGACCGGCTGGCCGGCGTGCTGCCGCCCGACGTCGTCGTGCACCGGGCGGTCGAGGCCCCCGAAGGGTTCGACGCGCGGTTCTCCGCGCTGCACCGCCGCTACGCCTATCGGGTGGCCGACCGCCCGGACCTGCGCGACCCCCTGCGCCGGGACTGGGTGCTCTGGCACCGCCGCCGGCTCGACGTCGAGGCGATGCACCGGGCGATGCAGCCGCTCGTCGGGCTGCACGACTTCGCCGCCTTCTGCAAGCCTCGCGAGGGCGCCACGACCATCCGCGAGCTCACCCACCTGTCGTGGGAGCGCCCCGCGGACGGGCCCGACGCCGGGCTCGTCGTCGCGACCGTGCAGGCCGACGCGTTCTGCCACTCGATGGTGCGCGCGCTGGTCGGCATGTCGCTGGCCGTGGGGGAGGGGCGCCGTGGCCCGGACGATCCCGCCGCGGTGCTGGCGGGCCGGTCCCGCTCGGCGGCGGCCGGTGTCGTCGCCGCACGGGGGCTGACCCTCGAGAGCGTCGCCTACCCGGACGACGACGAGCTCGCGGCGCGCGCCGAGCGCGTCCGCGCGAGGCGGGACCCGGGCGAGGTCGACGCCGGCTGACGCGCGGGGCTCCGGTCTACGGCTCCTCGACCCAGTGCACGGCGGCCTCCTCGGCGCTGGCGCCCGCGCCGTCGATGCCCGCGTCCTCGCCGTAGACGTCGTTCTCGCGGTCGCCGTCCTCCCCGGGGTCGGCGAAGGGGTCCTCCGCGAGCCGGCCGGCGCGGGTCGTGTCCGGGCGGTCCAGCGGGTCGCGCTCCCAGACGTCCGGCTGCTCCTCGGCGAGGCGCCGGTCCAGGGGCTCGCCGGCGGACTCCTCCCACGCCGTCTCGCCCCAGTGGTTCGAGCGCGACCGTTCCAGGGGGGAGTAGCCCTCGTCGAGGACGTCGTCGAGCTCGGGGTCGAGGAGCGTGTCCTCCTGAGGAAGCTGGTCCTCGTCGCCCTCGGCTCCGGTCTCGGGGTCAGGGGTGGTGCCGGGTGTCTCCTGGGTCATGTCACCACGGTGCACCCGCGGCGGTGGCGCTGCAACGAGGGGCGGCCGGCGCCGACCCGTTCCCGTCCCCGGCGCGGGCGTGACCGGCGTCGCTTTGACCCCCGCGCCCGGCCCCGGCTAAACTGGCTCGTCGTTGTGCTATGCCTCCGGCGTCCCGCGTCGTCAGCGCGCCCACTCGCACCGACGATGCCCCGGCCAGGACGCCACCGGAGCACCCGCGCACAACACCTGACTCATCGGGCGCCGCTTCTCGCCCGACGACACCGAACATGAAAAGGTGACGCAACCGTGCGTACTTACACCCCCAAGCCCGGCGACGTCCAGCGCGACTGGTACGTCGTCGACGCGACCGACGTCGTCCTCGGCCGCCTGGCGAGCCAGGTCGCCACCCTCCTGCGCGGGAAGCACAAGCCGACCTTCGCCCCGCACGTCGACGGCGGTGACTTCGTCATCGTCATCAACGCGGACAAGGTCGCCCTGAGCGGCAACAAGCGGGAGACCAAGCTGGCCTACCGCCACTCCGGCTACCCGGGCGGTCTCCGCTCGGTCAACTACGGCGAGCTTCTCGAGAAGAACCCCGAGCGGGCCGTGGAGAAGGCCGTGCGCGGCATGCTCCCCAAGACGTCCCTCGGTCGCGACCAGCTGGGCAAGCTGAAGGTCTACCGCGGCGCGGAGCACCCGCACGCGGCGCAGCAGCCCAAGCAGTTCGAGATCACCCAGGTTTCGCAGCAGGCCTGAGCCGCTGCCGGATGCAAAGCGAAGGATTCACAGTGGCCGAGACCACCGTCGACACCGAGCTGGACGAGAACACGCCCAGCACCTACACCTCTGAGTCCGCCGCGCCCGTCGCGGACGGCGGCCAGTCCATCACCGCTCCCGGCGCGGCCGTCGGCCGCCGCAAGGAGGCCGTGGCGCGCGTGCGCCTCGTCCCCGGCACCGGGACGTGGAAGCTCAACGGCCGCACCCTCGAGGACTACTTCCCGAACAAGGTGCACCAGCAGCTCGTGAACTCGCCGCTGAAGCTGGTCGAGGTCGAGGGCCGCTTCGACGTCATCGTCCGCATCACCGGCGGCGGCCCCTCGGGCCAGGCCGGCGCGGTGCGCCTGGGCATCGCCCGCGCGCTCAACGTGATCGACGCCGAGGCGAACCGCCCCGCGCTGAAGAAGGCCGGCTACCTCACGCGTGACCCGCGTGCGGTCGAGTCCAAGAAGGCCGGTCTCAAGAAGGCGCGCAAGGCGCCGCAGTACTCGAAGCGCTGATCGAGCGCTCCTTGCTCGAGGGCGCTGCCCTCGGGCGTCGACAGGAGCGTCAGCGCCACGGACGGCCCCGTCGGAACTCTTCCGGCGGGGCCGTCCGCACGTCCGGCTACGATCGGTGCGGCGTCCGCAGGGGCGTCGTGGGGTGTGCGTGCGGATCCACCGCCGCGCCCGGAGGAGGAGACATCGTGCGACTGTTCGGCACCGACGGGGTCCGTGGGCTGGCCAACCGGGACGTCACCGCGGACCTGGCCCTCGGGCTCGGCAGCGCGGCGGCCCATGTGCTCGGCACGTCGGGCGACTTCGCGGGGCACCGCCCGCGCGCCGTCGTCGGGCGCGACCCGCGCGCGTCCGGGGAGTTCCTGTCCGCCGCGGTCGGCGCGGGCCTCGCGAGCTCCGGCGTGGACGTGGTCAACCTGGGCGTGCTGCCCACCCCGGCGCTCGCCCACCTCGTGGGGGCGATGGACATGGACCTCGGCGTCATGATCTCCGCGTCCCACAACGCGATGCCGGACAACGGCATCAAGTTCTTCGCGCGCGGCGGTTTCAAGCTGGCGGACCACGTCGAGGACCAGATCGAGGCACGCCTCGGCCAGGACTGGGAGCGGCCGATCGGCGCCGACGTCGGGCGCATGCGCTCCGACACCGGCATCGCCGCCCAGCAGTACGTGGAGCACCTCGTGGCGAGCATCGGCACGACGGCGGACGTCCGCCCGCTGGAGGGCCTGCGAATCGCCGTCGACGCCGCCAACGGCGCCGCGAGCCAGGTCGGCCCGGAGGCGCTGCGCGAGGCGGGGGCCGACGTCGTCGTCATCAACGCGAGCCCCGACGGCCGCAACATCAACGAGAAGGCCGGATCCACCCACCCGGAGCAGCTGCAGGCCGTCGTCGTGGCCGCGGAGGCCGACTTCGGTGTCGCGTTCGACGGCGACGCGGACCGCTGCCTCGCTGTCGACCACGGCGGCGTGCTGGTGGACGGCGACCAGATCCTCGGGATCCTCGCCCGCGGGCTCAAGGACGAGGGCCGGCTGCCGTCGGACACCCTGGTCGTCACCGTGATGAGCAACCTCGGCCTCCTGCTCGCGATGCGAGAGTCGGGCATCACCACGATCCAGACGGGCGTGGGCGACCGGTACGTGCTCGAGGAGATGCGGGCGCACGGTTACGGGCTCGGGGGCGAGCAGTCGGGCCACATCATCCTGGCCGACCACGCCACGACCGGCGACGGCGTCCTCACCGCGCTGCACCTCGCCGCGCGCGTGAAGGCGACCGGGCGTCGCCTGGCCGACCTCGCCTCCGACGTCCCGCGCCTGCCGCAGACGCTGGTCAACGTCAAGGGCGTGGACAAGGCCCGCGCGGCCGACGACGAGGGCGTGCGCGCCGCGATCGAGAGCGCGGAGACGCTCCTGGGGGAGACGGGTCGCGTGCTGCTCCGCCCCTCGGGCACCGAGCCCCTCGTGCGGGTCATGGTCGAGGCGGCGACGCAGACGCAGGCCGACGGTGTGGCGGACACGCTCGCCGCCGTCGTGCGCGACCGGCTGGCACTGTGACCGAGGGCGCGCCGGCCGCGCGCCCGGCGGCCGGCGTGGACGAGGCCCTGCGGGCCGCCGTCGTCGACCTGCTGGACCGGGCGGACGCGGCGGCGGGCGGGCCGGGCACCGGGCTCCTGCCGATCGTGCAGGCCGGTGCGCCGGTGCTGCGCGCCCCCGCGGCCCCCTACACCGGGCAGCTCGGCGACGCGCTGCCGCGGCTGCTCGACGCGATGCGCCGCACCATGCACGCCGCGCCGGGCGTGGGCCTCGCGGCGCCCCAGGTCGGGATCGCGCTGGCGATCGCCGTCGTCGAGGACGGCGGCGCCGGGGCCGACGACCCCCGGGAGCGGGCCCCGCTGCCGTACCGGGTGCTGCTCGACCCCGCGTACGAGCCGCTGCCCGGCCCGGACGGGGAGCCGGAGCGGGCGGCGTTCCACGAAGGCTGCCTGTCGGTGCACGGGTGGCAGGCCGTCGTCGCGCGGCACCGTCGCGTCCGGCTCACCGGCCGCGACGAGACCGGGGCGCCGATCGACGAGGTCCTCACCGGCTGGCCCGCTCGGATCGTCCAGCACGAGACGGACCACCTCGCGGGCGAGCTGTACCTCGACCACGCGCTGCTGCGGACGCTCACCTCGAACGAGAACCTCCTGCGCTACGGCCAGGTCGTGGACCCGGGGTTCGTGGACCTCGGGTGAACATTCGGCACTCAGGGTGGAACCGGGGGAATTCCCCATGCAGCCGGTGCCCTGGTTCTGCCTAGGCTGGTGCCGTGACGCCGCCCGGCGTCGTGCGACCGCCGGAGGCCCACCTCCCGGCCGACGAACCGAGGACCGACCTGGTGAACCTGTCGACGATGCTGGCACAGCTGGAGGGCTGGGTCCTCGACCTCGGCGCGTCCCTGTGGATCTACCCGGCCATGTACGTCTTCGCGACGATCGACGGCTTCTTCCCCCCGATTCCCAGCGAGTCCGTGGTCATCACCCTCACCGTGCTCGCCCACTCCGAGGGCGAGCCGTGGCTCCCCGGCGTCCTCGCCCTCGCCATCGCCGGCGCGTGGACGGGCGACCAGATCGCCTACCAGATCGGCCGCGCCGTCGGCACGGAGCGGTTCGCGTTCCTGCGCTCGGCCCGCGGTCGCAAAGCCGTCGACTGGGCGCGGCACGCCCTGGAGCACCGCGGGGCGTCGTTCATCCTCGCCGCGCGGTACGTGCCCATCGGGCGCGTGGCCGTCAACATGACGGCCGGCGCCGTGGGCTACCCGCGCCACCGGTTCATGCTCTACTCGGGCATCGCCGCCGTGACGTGGGGCATCTACTCGATGCTCATCGGCCTCGCCGCGGCCTCCTGGCTCGGGCACAACACGCTGCTCGCCATGGCCGTCGGGGTCGTGGCGGGCATCCTGCTCGGCGTCCTGGTCGACCAGGTGGTGCAGCGCGTCGCCGGTCCGCCCAGGGCGGAGCCGGTGCCGGCCGACGAGGACGAGGGCGACGAGGCCGACGCCGAGCCCACGAGCCGGGCGGCCTGACCGGCCTCAGAGCTTGCGCAGCCGCACCCGCTGGACGGAGTGGTCCGACCCCTTGGTGAGCACGAGGGTGGCGCGACCCCGGGTGGGGAGCACGTTGTGCTCCAGGTTCGGCGCGTTGATCGACTCCCAGATGGACAGCGCCCGCTCCGTCGCCTCGGCGTCGGACAGGTCCGCGTAGCGCCGGAAGTACGACTCCGGCCTGCTGAACGCCGTCCTGCGCAGCTGCAGGAAGCGCTCCACGTACCACTGCCGGATGTTGCGCGTGCGGGCGTCGACGTAGATCGAGAAGTCGAAGAAGTCGCTCACCGCCACGGTCGACTCGTCGATCGCCGACGGGCGCGCGGGCTGCAGCACGTTGAGACCCTCGACGATGAGCACGTCCGGCTTGCGCACCACGACCTCCTCGCCGGGCACGATGTCGTAGACGACGTGCGAGTACACCGGGGCGCGCACCTCGGCCTGCCCCGCCTTCACGCGCGACAGGAAGCGGATGAGGGCCCTCCTGTCGTAGGACTCGGGGAAGCCCTTGCGGTCCATGATCCCGCGGCGCTGCAGCTCGGCGTTCGGGTACAGGAAGCCGTCGGTCGTGATCAGCTCGACGTGCGGGGTGTCGGGCCAGCGCGCCATCATCTCGCGCAGGATGCGCGCCGTCGTCGACTTGCCGACCGCGACGGACCCCGCGACGCCGATGACGTACGGGGTGCGCGGCGGCTCCTCGTGCAGGAACGTCGACGTGGCGCGGTGCAGGCCCGCGCTCGCGGCCACGTACAGGTTGAGCAGTCGTGACAGCGGGCGGAAGACGGCGTCCACCTCGGCGAGGTCGATCGGGTCGCCCAGGCCGCGCAGCCGCTCGACGTCGGCGTCCGTCAGCGGCAGCGGGGTCGACGCCGACAGGCGGCTCCATGCCGCGCGGTCGAGGTCGACGTACGGGGACGCCGGAGCGAGCCGGGTGAGGTGCTCGCCCAACGGCTGGGGGGCCGTGCCGGGGGCAGGGCTGGGCGTCGTGCCGGGTGCGGTGTCGGGGGACTGCGGTGCCACCTGCACGATTCTGCCCGAGGCCGGGCGGGGAACGACAACCGCGGGTGTCGTCGACGGCGCGTGGCTCACGCCGGCCACGGATCGACGACGTCGCCGAGCCGGTCCGCGAGGCGCAGGGCGTCCCGCGGGGCGTGGGCGTGGCCGTCGTTGTCGAAGTACGCCACGACGTCCTGGCCGGCGTCCGCCCGCCGCCGTATCCAGGCCGCCCACGCGTCGAGGCGTGCGTCGTCGTAACGGCTCGCGTACAGGGTGGTCGGACCGTGCAGCCGGAGGTAGGCGAGGCCCGCCGTGGGGTGGTCGAGGAGCGGCCATCGCCCGGCGCCGTCCGAGGCGACGAGCGCGACGTCGTGGTCGCGCAGCTGCCGGAGCGCCTCGGGGTCCTCGAACGACGCGTGGCGCGGCTCCAGGGCGTGCCGCAGGGGGCGGCACGTGCCCGCCTCGGTCCAGGCCTCCGCCCGGAGCCGGTCGTCGTGGTCCGCGGCCAGGCGCGCGGCGTCCGTCGTCGTGCGGGGCAGCGCGTCGAGAAAGGCCGCGAGCACCTCGGCGTCGAACTCGGCGCGCTCCGGGAGCTGCCACAGGACCGGCCCGAGCCGGTCGCCGAGGGCGAGGAGGCCGCTCGCGACGAAGTTCGCCAGGGCCGTGCGAGGGTCGCGGAGGCGCTTGAGGTGGGTGACGTAGCGGCTGCCCTTGACCGCGAACGTGAAGCCCTGCGGCACCGAGTCCCGCCAGCGCAGGAAGGAGGCGGGCTGCTGGAGCCCGTAGAAGGTGCCGTTGAGCTCGAGCGTCGAGAACCGCCCCGCGGCGTAGGTCAGCTCGTCGGCGCGACGGGTGCCGGCCGGGTAGAAGTCCCCGCGCCAATGGCGGTACTGCCACCCCGACAGACCGACGCGGACGCTGACCACGGCGCGAGCCTACGAGCGTGCCGACATGGTCGCCGTCCGGGGCGGCCGTGGTGGCGCGCCCCGCCGCGGGAGGGCAGGAGGCATGATCGGCGCATGGAGCTGGGTGAGCTGTCGGACGAGCTGGAGATCATCTCGCGGGTGTACGAGCGCCGCTTCGGCGTCCCGCGCACCGACGACTGGCTCGTCCTGAAGCTGCACGAGGAGGTCGGGGAGCTCACGCAGGCGTACCTCGCGCGGTCGGGTCGCTCGCGGGACCGGGGCGTGGGCGAGGAGGCGGTGGACGCCGCGTTCCGGGCCGAGCTCGCGGACGTGCTCGCGCAGGTGCTGCTCGTCGCGCGGCGGTTCGACGTCGACCTCGAGGCGGAGATCGAGCGCAAGTGGTTCCGGTGGCGGCACCTCGTGGAGCCGGCGGACGAGGCAGGGGTCCGCCCGGAGGGGTGACGCCTGGCCCCTTGTCGTCCTAGAGGCCCGACGCCGCCTCCTCGACCCGGTCGAGCCACTCGCCCACGAGGGCGTCGAACAGCGCGGGCTGCTCGATCTGCAGGTTGTGGCCGGCGCGGTCCAGCACGGCGAACGTCGCGCGCGGGTAGTGCTCGAGGACCCGCCAGGCGTCGCGGTAGCCGGTCGAGGAGTCCTGGCGGCCGGTGAGGAACAGCGTGGGGCCGCCGTAGGGCCGCGGCTCGACCGCGAAGGTGCCGGCGTAGCGCTCACCGACCCGCGCGACCGTCGCAGGGTCCGCGGCGTCGAGCCCGGGCGTCACCTCGGCCTCGGTGCGCCGCCACGTCTCGCACGTCTGCACGACGCCGACGTCGTCGGCGTCCAGGGCCGCCGCGCCGACCTCCCGCAGCAGCGCGTCGTCGCGGACCAGCACGTGGTGCGGCGGGACGTCGCGCCGGTCGTGCTCCGGGACGATCAGGGGGCACAGGAGGGCGAGCCCGTGGACGCGGTCCGGTTCCACGGCGACCAGCCCGCGCGCGAGGTAGCCGCCGAACGACTCGCCCACGAGGACGTACGGCCCGGGCACGAGCCGGTCGATCGCCTCCCGCACGACCGCGAGCACGTCGTCCGTGCTCGCCACGCCCGACGGCGGGCTCGCGCCCATCCCCGGGAGGTCCAGGTAGACCCGCCGCCAGCCCGGGCGGTCGGCGAGGGCGGCCTCGAAGGGCGTCAGCATGAGGCGGTGGTCCACGGAGAACCCGTGCAGCAGCACCATGGTGGGGGTCCCGGGCGCCGCCGGAGCGCCGCGTTCGACGTGATGGAGCGGGGCTGCGAGGTGGTCGGGCATGGCGCGCACGCTAGGTCACGGCACCGACACCACCGACCTGACGGTCGACGGACCTAGGCTGAGGGCCATGATCATCGGCGTGGGCATCGACGTGGTGGACGTCGCCCGGTTCATGGCGACGGTGGAGCGGGTGCCGCGCCTGCGCGAGAAGCTCTTCACCGAGGCCGAGCGGGACCTGCCGGCGTCGTCCCTCGCGGCGCGCTTCGCGGCCAAGGAGGCCATCGCCAAGGCCCTGGGCGCCCCCGGGAACATGCACTGGCACGACGCGACCGTGCACCGCACCGTCGGCGGTCCGCCCGAGGTCGAGCTCCGCGGCACGGTCCAGGCCCGCGCCGACGAGCTGGGCGTCAAGGCGTGGCACCTGTCCATCTCCCACGACGCCGGCATCGCGTCCGCCATGGTGGTCGCGGAGGGCTGACGACGGTCAGGCGGCGGACCGCCACCAGTCGAGCGCGACCGGGAGCGCGGTGAGCACGCTGACGTGGCCGTCGCGCGGGCGCAGCCACAGCTCCGCGGCGGGCAGGGCGTCGACCAGCAGGTCGGCGTGGTGCCGCGGCACGACCCGGTCGGCGCCGCCCTGCACGACCAGGGTCGGGGGCGCGACGTCGCCCAGCCCGACGCCCCACGGCCGCACGAACGCGAGGTCGTCGTCGACCTGCCCGCCGGGCCACGCCTGGCCGGACCGCGAGGCGTCGGCGCCGAGCGAGGCCCACGTCCCCGCGAGCGCCGCGTAGTCGTCCGCCGTGAAGCTCGACTCGTCGAACTCCGCCGTCTCCGCGTGCCGGGCGCGGGCCTCCCGGCCGTGGAGTGCCGAGCGCAGGCCGCCGTCGTCGGCCATCCCGGCGAACCAGAGGTCGTCGTGACCGCGGCCGGGGTAGGGCGCGACGCCCGCGAGGGTCACCGCGCCCGACACCAGGTCGGGCCGGAGCGCGGCGAGGGCCAGGGCGTGCGGGCCGCCGCCCGAGGCGCCGACGGCGAGGCACCGGGCCACGCCGAGGGCGTCCAGGGCGTGCGCCACGTCCGACGCGGCGTCCGCCACGGTGCGCCCGGGACGAGGGGTGGACCCGCCGTACCCGGCACGGGCCGCGGAGACCACCCGCAGCCCGCGCGCCCGGGCGGCCTCGGCGACCGGGGGCAGCAGCTCGCCGGACTGGGGCGAGCCGTGGTGCCAGACGACCGCGTCGGCGGACGGAGGGCCGTCGTCGTGCACGACGAGACGTCGACCGTCCGGGAGGCCCAGCTCGTGCCGCGAGCCCATCGTTCAGTCCTGCAGGGCGGGGATGACCTGCCGCTGGAAGAGCTCGATCTGGTCGCGGTCGCCCGCGGCGTTCGGGAAGTACGTGATGGCGTACGTCATGCCGAGGTCGCGCAGGGCCGAGAGCTTCTCGACGACCTGCTCGGGCGTGCCCACCAGGGGGCTGTTGCGCCAGTTCGCGATCTCCTGCTCACCGCGCTCGCCGGGGGCGTGCTTGCGGAAGTGCGACTCGATCCAGGCGAACCGGTCGTCCACCTCCGCCTGGTTCTCCCCGATGACCACGTTGTAGTCGGACGAGCGGGTGATCTCCCCGAAGTCGCGGCCCAGGTCGCGGCAGTGCTGCTCCAGGATCGACGACTTGTGCGCGAACGTCTCGGGGTCGCCCGCGAAGTTCGTGTACTGCGCGAACCGCGCGGCGATCCGCAGCGTCTTCTTCTCGCCGCCGCCCGCCACCCACAGCGGGATGCTCGGCACCTCGGCGCCGCCGTCGCCCACCGGGAGCTGCTGCAGCGGCTGCGGGTAGCAGAGCGCGCCGTCCACCTGGTAGCGCTCGCCGTCGAACGTGCCGGACGACCCGGTGCGCCACATCTGGGTGATGATCTGCAGGCCCTCGTCCAGGGCGCGCAGGCGCTCGCCCGCGCGGGGGAAGCCGTACCCGTACGCGCGCCACTCGTGCTCGTACCAGCCGGCGCCGATGCCGAGCTGCGTGCGTCCGCCGGAGATCGCGTCCACCGTGGAGGCGACCTTCGCCAGGTAGGCGGGGTTGCGGTACGACATGCACGTGCACATCTGGCCCAGCTTGACGCGCTGGGACGCCGCCGCGAACGCCGCCATCAGCGTCCACGCCTCGTGCGTCGCCTCGGTGCTGGGGACCGGGACGGTGTGGAAGTGGTCGTACACCCAGACCGAGTCCCAGGCCCAGGGGCCGCCGGGGATCGGCTCGCCCGCCGCGGCGTTGTCGGCGTAGTGGAGCAGGGACAGCATGGTCTCCCAGTGCTGCTCCGGGGGGACGTCGGTGAGCGAGTGGCGCCAGCCCTGCGGGATGAAGAGTCCGAATCGCATGGGCTCGAGCCTATGCCCGGACCTGCGGCGACGCTGCGGGGCGCGACGACGCGCGGCAGGATGCGTCCCATGATCTCCGCCTGGTCCGCCGCCGACGTCCGTGCCGCCGAGGAGCCGCTCCTCGCGGCGGGGACGCCCTTGATGGAGCGGGCGTCGTTCGCGCTCGCGACGCACGTGCTCCGCGACGTCGCCGCCCGCCGGGGGCCGGTGCGGGGCGCGCGGGTCGTGGTGCTCGCGGGGGCGGGCAACAACGGCGGCGACGCGCTGCACGCGGGCGCGGTGCTGGCGCGGCGCGGGCTCGCGGTGACGGCGGTGCTGGTCGCCGAGAAGTTCCATGCGGAGGGCCGCGCGGCGCTGGAGCGTGCGGGCGGGCGGGTCGTGGAGCTCTTCGCCGCGCCCGAGGGACTCGACGCGGTGGCCGACGACGCCGCCCGCGCCGACGTCGTGCTCGACGGCCTCGTCGGCATCGGCGCGCGCGGCCCCCTGCGCGGCCTCGCCCAGGAGGTCGTGAGCGGGCTCTCGGCCCGCATCGACCGGCGTGTCGGGGCCGATGGCCCGCTCACGGCGTCGGGGCCGGGGCGGCCGTGGGTGGTGGCGGTGGACGCGCCGTCGGGCATCGGGGTGGACGACGGCGCGGTGCCCGGCCCGGTGCTGCCGGCCGACCGCACGGTGACGTTCGGCGCGGCCAAGCCCGGGCTGCTGCTCCCGCCGGCGTCGGGGCTCGCGGGCGAGGTGAGCGTCGCCGACATCGGCCTCGACCTCGCCGGCAGGCCGGCCGTGCGTCAGCTGGAGCCGGCCGACGTCGCCGCGTCGTGGCCGGTGCCCGGGCCCGCAGACCACAAGTACACGCGCGGCGTGGTCGGCGTCGTCGCGGGCACGGCGACGTATCCCGGGGCGGCGGTGCTCACCACCACGGCCGCCGTGCGGAGCGGGGCCGGGATGGTGCGGTACCGGGGGTCGGCCGCGGTGGGCGGACGCGTGCTCGACGCCCGCCCGGAGGTCGTCACCGCGCCAGGCCGGGTGCAGTCGTGGGTGGTGGGGCCGGGCGTCCCCGGCGGGCCGGAGGCCGCGCACGAGGGGGAGGGCGACGGCCTGGACGACGGCCAGCACGAGCGCGGCCGGGCAGGGCTCGCCGCGGCGGCCGGCAAGCTCGCCGGGACCGCGGGCGGCCCCGTGCCGGCGGTCGTCGACGCCGGCGGGCTGGGGCTGCTCGACGGTCGCGTCCCGGCGTGGTTCGTGCTCACCCCGCACGCGGGCGAGCTGACGGCGCTGCTGCGCTCGCGGGGCGAGGACGTGCGCCGCCAGGACGTCGAGGCCGAGCCGCTGCGCTGGGCGCGGCGGGCGCACGAGCTCACCGGCGCGACGGTGCTGCTCAAGGGCGGCGTGACCGTCGTCGTCGGGACGGGCGCGGCGTACGCGCAGGCCGACGGGCCGGGCTGGCTCGCCACCGCGGGCGCGGGGGACGTGCTTGCCGGCATCCTCGGCGCGATGCTCGCCGCCCGGTCGCGCGACGTCGTCGCGGACCCGGCGCTCGCGGCCGAGGTCGCCGCCGCGGCGGCGCTGGTGCACGGCCGCGCCGCCCGCCGCGCGAACCCGGGCGGTCCCGTGGCGGCCCTCGACGTCGCGGCCGCGGTGCCCGGCGAGGTCGCCGCGCTGCTGTCCGAGGTCTGACGACGGTCGGACGCTGCCTGACCAGGGCCGCCCGTCGGCGGGTCGTACTACCGCGCGGAGTCCTGGACTACCTCGCCGTGCTGGGTACTACCTCGCCCTGCTGGGTACTACCGCGGCAGGGACTTCTCGACGAGGTCGACGATCTCGGGGGAGTCGGGGACGGTC
The DNA here is from genome assembly GCF_042726645.1 of Isoptericola sp. NPDC060257. NCBI lineage: Bacteria > Bacillati > Actinomycetota > Actinomycetes > Micrococcales > Promicromonosporaceae > Isoptericola > Isoptericola sp. NPDC060257. The sequence goes on along the minus strand of NZ_JBHXAW010000031.1, from coordinate 6,929 downwards.
TGCGGGGAGAACCGGTGCACGTCGCCGCCGGGCAGCACGACGAACTTCTCGAAGTTCCAGCGGATGCGGCCGTCGTGCCCGCCGTCGTCGGCCGTCTTCTTCAGCTCCGCGTACAGCGGGTGCGTGTGCCGGCCGTTCACGCGGACCTTGGAGACCACGGGGAACGTGACGCCGTAGGTGGTGGAGCAGAACTCGGCGATCTTCTCGTCGGTGGAGAGCTCCTGGAGGAACTGGTTGGACGGGAAGCCGATCACGGTGAACCCGCGGTCGCCGTACGTCTTCTGCAGCTGCTCCAGCGCCTCGTACTGCGGGGTGAGGCCGCACCGCGAGGCGACGTTGACCACCAGCACGACGTCGTCGCGGTGCTCCGCGAGGGTCGTCGTCGTGCCGTCCATGCGCTCGAACGGGATGTCGTAGAGGCTCATGCGGCCATCATGCCGCGCGCGACAATGGTCCGGTGCCACCCGGTCCGCGCAAGCACGTCCCGCCCCTGCCCGTGCGGGACGGCCTCAACCCGACGCGCCTGGTGCTGCCCCACGACGCGGCCGCCGTCGCCCGGTACGCGACGGCGGCGCAGTACCTCCTGGAGCGGTTCGGCCATGACGTCGGTGACGCCGCCCGGCTGCGGGAGAAGCTCGCCGCGGGCGAGGTCGTCACGGGCGCGGGCGCCGTCGTCGACGACGCGACGCCGTACGAGCCGCGGGGCTTCCTCTACCTCTACCGCGACCCGCCCGCCGACGAGCCGGAGGTGCCCGCGCTCGCGGACCTGGACGTCCTGCACCGTGACGACGACCTGCTGGTCGTGGACAAGCCGCACCTCGTCGCGACGATGCCGCGCGGGCGGTGGGTGACCCGCACGGTGCTCGTGCACCTGCGCGCGACGCTCGACCTGCCCGAGCTGGTGCCCGCCCACCGGCTCGACCGCCCCACCGCCGGCGTGCTCGTGCTCACCGTGCGGCCCGAGGTGCGCGGCGCGTACCAGACGGCGTTCCAGGACCGTGCGGTGCGCAAGGTCTACGAGGCGGTCGCCCCGCTGCCGGCGCCGGGCTCGGGCCTGGACCGGGAGGGCACGACGACGGTGCGCTCGCGCATCGTCAAGCACCGCGGCGTCGTGCGCGCCCAGGAGGAGCCGGGGGAGCCGAACGCGGAGTCGCGGGTGACGCTCGTCGCGCGGGACGAGGCCCGCGGCCTCGGGCTCTACCGGCTCGAGCCGCACACCGGCAAGACGCACCAGCTCCGCCTGCACATGGCGTCCCTCGGACTGCCTCTGCTGCACGACCCGTTCTGGCCGGTGCTGCGCGAGGACGCGCCCGACGACCCGGACCGCCCGCTCCAGCTGCTCGCCCGCTCGCTCGCGTTCGTCGACCCGCTCAGCGGCGACCCCCGCGAGTTCCGCTCCCGGCGGCGTCTCGCCGCGTGGCCCGGCGGCGGGGGCAGGGGCGACGGCGGCACGGGCGGCGGCCGGGGCGACGGCGCGCGGTGAGAGAATCGATGACCGTGAGCACCGAGGTCCCCTCCGACAGCACACCCGCTGCGCCGGCCGACCTGCCCTTCCCCGACGACGCGCTGGCGCGTGCGGTCGTCGACCTGTCCGCCGTGCGCGACAACGTGCGCGCGCTGGCGGGCCACGCCCCGGGCGCGGCGGTGATGGCCGTGGTGAAGGCGGACGGGTACGGGCACGGGATGCTGCCCGTGGCGCGGGCGGCGCTCGCGGGCGGCGCGACCTGGCTCGGCACGGCGGTACCCGCCGAGGCGCTCGCACTGCGCGCCGGCGGCGTCACGACCGCGGACGCCCGGGTGCTCACCTGGCTCGCGACGCCGGGGGCGCCGTTCGACCGGCTCGTCGCGGCGGGCGTAGACGTCGGCGTCGCGGCGCCGTGGGCGCTCGACGAGGTGGCCGCGGGCGCGCGGGCCGCCGGCGAGCCCGCCCGCGTGCATCTCAAGGTCGACACCGGCCTCGGCCGCAGCGGGATCGTGCCCGCCGACCTGCCGGACGTCGTGCGCCGGGCGGCCGCGCTCGAGGCCGAGGGCGTGCTGCGGGTGGTGGGCGTGATGTCGCACCTGGCGTGCGCCGACGAGCCCGGGCACCCGTCGATCGCCCTCCAGGCGGCGGCGTTCGACGCCGCGGTGGCCGTCGTCGAGGCCTCCGGCGCGTCGCTGGAGGTGCGGCACCTCGCGAACTCGGCCGCCGTGCTCACCGACCCCCGGCTGCACTACGACCTCGTGCGGCCCGGCATCGCCGTCTACGGGCACTCGCCGGTGCCGCAGCTCGGCGCGCCCGGCGACTACGGGCTGCGCGGCGCGATGACGCTGCAGGCGCGGCTCGCCACCGTCAAGGACGTGCCGGCCGGCCACGGCGTGTCCTACGGGCACCACTACACGACGCCGCGCGACACCCGCCTGGGCGTGGTGCCGCTCGGGTACGCGGACGGCATCCAGCGGCACGCGTCGGGCGGCGGCCTCGGCGTCGGCGGCCCGGTCGGCGTCGGGAGCGGCGCGTCCGCCCGGGTGCTGCGCGTGGCCGGGCGGGTGTGCATGGACCAGTTCGTGCTCGACCTCGGGCCGGACGCCACCGAGCGCGAGGGCGACGTCGTCACCCTCTTCGGGGAGTCGGACGGCGTGGAGCACGGCGCCGCGGCGGGCGCCGTCACGGCCGGCACGGTGCCGAACGCCGAGGACTGGGCCCGCGCGGCGGGCACCATCAGCTACGAGATCGTCACGGGCATCGGGGCGCGCGCGGTGCGCGTGTACACGGGCCTCGCCATGAAGGCCGACACGGAGACCTGGAAGGAAGTGCAGCGGTGAGCGACGTCGTGGTGCGGACGGAGACGGACCTGCCGGACGCGGAGTCCACGCGGGCGCTGGGGGCGGCCCTGGCCGGGGTGCTCCGGGCGGGGGACCTGGTGATCCTCACGGGGGACCTGGGGGCGGGCAAGACGACGCTCACCCAGGGCCTGGGTGCCGCGCTGGGCATCCGGGGCCAGGTGGCGTCGCCCACGTTCATCGTGGCGCGCGAGCACCCCCCGCTGCCCCGCGAGGACGGCACGCGGGGTCCCGCCCTCGTGCACGTGGACGCCTACCGGCTCGGAGGCCTGGGGGAGCTGGACGCGCTGGACCTGGACTCGTCCCTCGAGGAGTCGGTCACCGTCGTCGAGTGGGGCCGCGGGCTGGCCGAGGCGCTCACCGACGACCGCCTGGAGATCGACCTGGAGCGCCCGCGCGGCACGGCCGCCGGCGCGCCCGACGGCGCGCCCGACGACGAGGCCGACCCCGGCGCCGGGACCCGCCACGCGACGCTGCGCGGCGTCGGCCCCCGCTGGGCCGGCGTCGACCTGGCCGCCCTCACCGCCCGCTGACCCGTCAGAAGAATCGAGCGTGCTGAATTGATCCTCGAACGCCTCGAATGAGGATCAGTTCAGCACGGACGATGCGTCGCCCCGTCCGGCCGGTGGGAAACGTAGGCTGAGGCCGTGGCCGTTCTTGCACTGGATACCTCCGCAGCCGTCGCCGTCGCGCTCGTCGACCCCGGCGGCGCCCGGCTCGCCGCGCGCTCGGCCGACGAGCGACGCCGGCACGCCGAGTCGCTGGCCCCGCTCGTCGACGCGGTGCTGGCCGACGCCGGCCTGGACCGCACGGACCTCACGGCCGTCGCCGTGGGCACCGGGCCCGCACCGTTCACCGGCCTGCGCGTGGGGCTCGTGACCGCGCGCACCCTGGCGCTCGCGCTCGGGATCGACGTGCTCGGCGTGCCGAGCGTGGACGCGGTCGCGGTGCAGGCGGTCGCCGACCTCGGACTGACGCCGGGCGACGAGGTGCTCGTCGCGACCGACGCCCGCCGCAAGGAGGTCTACTGGGCGCACTACCGCGTCGTCGCGCACGAGGGGCCGCACGGCGTCCCCGTCGTCGAGACCCTGGCCGGTCCGGGAGTGGACAAGGCCGCCGACGTCGCCGCGCGGCTCGCGGACGCGCCCGCCGACGGCGGCCGCCTGGTCGTCGTGGGGGAGGGCGCCACCCTGTACCCGGAGCACCTGCCCGCCGACGAGGACGCCCCGCTCGTCCCGGACGCCGCGGTCCTGGCGCGGCTCGCGCTCGCCCGCCGTGCCGCCGGCGAGGAGCTGCCGACGGAGCCCCTGTACCTGCGCCGGCCCGACGTGCAGGAGCCGGCGCCGGCGCGCCTCGTCCCCGCCACCGGGAGCCCGGCATGACCACCGAGCAGCCGACCACCGAGCCGGCCGCCGAGCAGCCGACCACCGAGCCGGTCGCCGCCGCGCCCGAGCGCCCCGCCCCGGACCTGCCGCGCACGGTGCAGCACGTGTACGAGCCGTCGTGCCGGCTGCGCCCACTGGCCAGCGCGGACTTCGACCGGGTGCTCCAGCTCGAGCGGGTGCTGTTCGGCGCCGGGGCGTGGACGTACGGGATGCTCGCCGACGAGCTGGCCGCGCTCGGACGCTGGTACGTCGTGGCCGAGCCCGCCGGCCCGGACGCCGTCGCGGTGTACGGGATCGGCCCGAAGCCCGTCGTCGGGTACGCCGGTCTCTGGTTCGACGGCGACGTCGCGCAGGTCATGACGATCGGCGTGGACCCGCACTACCAGCGGCACGGCGTGGGGCGCGCCCTGCTGGAGGCGCTCGTGGGTCGGGCGCGCAAGCTCAAGGCGGAGGCGGTCCTGCTCGAGGTGCGGGTCGACAACGAGCCCGCCCTCGCGCTGTACGAACGGCACGGCTTCGAGCGGATCGGGCTGCGGAGGCGGTACTACCAGCCGGAGGACAAGGACGCCTTCACGATGCGGCTCGACCTGCGCGACGACCACGCGCGGCAGGGGACGGCGTCGTGACCCGCGAGGACTCGCCGCGCTCGCGGGTGCTGGTGTCGGTCGCGGAGCTCGCGGCCGACCTGCGGCTGAGCGCCGGGCCCGACCCGGCCGACGGCGCGCCGGTGCTGCTCGACGTCCGCTGGGCGCTCGGCATGACCGACGGCCGGGAGCGCTACCTCGGGGGGCACCTGCCCGACGCCGTGTACGTGGACCTGGAGTCCGAGCTGGCCGCGGAGGCGTCGGCGGAGGAGGGCCGCCACCCGCTGCCCTCGGCGTCGTCGTTCCAGCGCAGCGCGCGGGCCTGGGGGCTGCGGAGCTCCTCGCGCGTCGTCGTGTACGACACGGTGGGCGGCACGTCCGCGGCGCGGGCGTGGTGGCTGCTGCGGTACTTCGGCGTCGACGACGTGCGCATCCTCGACGGAGGCCTGCCCGCCTGGGTCCGGGCGGGGTACGCACTGGAGAGCGGTGAGGTCGTGCACGCACCGGGCGACCTGGTGGCCCGTCCGGGACACCTGCCCGTGCTGGACGCCGACGACGCGGCGGACCTGGCCGAGAACGGCACCCTGCTCGACGCGCGGGCCGCCGAGCGGTACCGGGGCGAGAGCGAGCCCGTGGACCCGCGCGCGGGCCACGTGCCCGGTGCCGTGAGCGCCCCGACCACGGAGAACCTGCGCGAGGACGGCACGTTCCTCGACGAGGAGTCGCTCCAGGGCCGGTTCGCGGACCTCGGCCTGAGCGCGCCCGGCGACGGGCCGGAGGACGCCGCCGACGACGCGGTGCTCGCCGTCGGCGTCTACTGCGGGTCGGGTGTCACGGCGTCGCACGAGATCGCCGCGCTGGCGTGCGCGGGCATCCCGGCGGCCCTGTACCCGGGGTCCTGGTCGCAGTGGTCGAACGACCCGTCGCGGCCGGCGGTCACGGGCGACCGGCCCTAGCGCACCTCGTTCCCCTGGTGGTCCCCGGGAGTCGTGCTAGCGTCGCGTGTATACCGATCTGTATACACGGGAGGTCGATCGATGAGCACGCCCGAGACGATGCGCGCGGTACGGATGCACCGGCACGGGGGCCCGGAGGTCCTCCAGGTGACGGAGGTCGCCGTCCCGGCGCCCGGGCCGGGGGAGGCGCTGGTGCGCGTGGCCGCGGTGGCGCTGAACAACACCGACCTGTGGACCCGGGAGGGGGCCTACGGCAGGCCGGGCGACCCCGCCGCGCTGTCCGGCTGGCGCGGCCCCGTCGACTTCCCGCGGACCCAGGGCGCGGACGTCGCGGGGCAGGTCGTGGCCGTCGGCGCCGGCGCGGACGCGGGCCTCGTCGGGCGCCGGGTCGTGATCGACCCGGCGAGCTACGACGGCGACGGCCCGGACGCCCACCCGGTGGGCCTCATGGGCAGCGAGCGGGACGGCGGGTACGCCCGGTACGTGACGGCGCCCGCCGACCAGGTGCACGACATGACGGGGTCGCCCCTCACGGACGACCAGCTCGCGACCCTGCCCACCGCCTACGGCACCGCGCTCGGCATGATCGAGCGGGGCGGGCTGCGGGAGGGCGAGACCGCCCTCGTCTCGGGGGCGTCGGGCGGCGTCGGCCTGGCGCTCGTCCAGCTCGCCCGCGCCCGCGGGGCGCGCGTGCTGGCGATCTCCAGCGGCGACAAGATCGCCGCCGTGCGCGACGCCGGCGCCGACGTCGCCGTGGACCGGGCGCACGACGTCGTCGGGCAGGTCCGGTCCGCGGCCCCGGACGGCGTCGACGTCGTGCTCGACGTGGTCGCCGGCGACCTGCTGGGCGACGGGCTCCCGCTGCTGCGCGAAGGCGGGCGGTGGGTCGTCGCGGGGGCGCTCGGCGGGCACGAGGTGACCTTCGACGTCCGTCGCCTGTACCTCCACAACGCGCAGGTCGTCGGGTCGTCGATGCACACGCGCGCGCACTTCGACCTGCTGATGGACTGGGAGATCCTGGTCGAGAACCGCGACATCCTCGACACCCTGGTCCTCCAGCTCCTGGAGAAGGAGACCCTGGGCAAGGAGGAGATCGCGGAGATCTTCGCCCCGCTCGTGAAGCGTCCGGCCCGCCCGGCGTGGACCGGTTCCGCCCCGGACCGCCACCATCAGCAGCCCGG
>NZ_JBHXAW010000030.1:0-23652 GCF_042726645.1 Isoptericola sp. NPDC060257 | reverse complement strand
ACCGAAGGTCGATCTCACGACGGCAACCTCGATCTCGCGGTCAGGGCGCGACGGGCTGGCGGATCAGGGTGCGCAGCTTCTCCGGGGCGGTGCGGCGCAGGTCGGACAGGTAGATCTCGTGGTGCAGGCCGCGCAGCGCTCGCCCCTCGGCCTGGATGAACGCGTGCAGCCGTTCGATCGTCGCGGGCTCGGTGGCGAACGGCCCGCGGTGCAGCACCTGCGCGGCCTCGCCCTCGTCGTGACGCTCCAGCCGGACGCGGTCGCCGGCCGGGGGCCGCTTCGCGGCGACGGCGCGCGCCAGCACCTCGGCGGCGTCGACGTGCTCGACGGCGTCCGGCAGGCTGATCATCAGCGTCCAGCGCCACTCGTCCTTGGCGTCCACGCTGAACGTGCTCATGTCGTCCGACCACCACAGGCCCTCGAGCGGCATGACCGTGTAGGCGTCGCCCGTGGCCTCCTTGACCGCCGCCCGTAGCGCGTACGCGAGCGGGTACAGCGTCTCGACCGCCTCACGGTACGCCGTTGCGGTGTTCGGGTCGCCCTCGCCGTCGACCATGAGGAACGGGCGGGGCGGCAGCGCCACCATCGCGGGCGTCGTCGTCGCGCCGTAGTGGTACCGCGGCTCGCGCTTGAGGTCGATGCTCGCCATGCCGACAGCCAAGCAGCCGCCGCCGACACCAGGAGGGGGTCAGCCGGGCAGCCCCGCGATGCCGGTGCCGACGGGGTCGTCGGAGTCGTCGTGGGTGCGGCCGCGCTTCGTCCCCGCCGCCTCGTCGCGCACGAGCCGGATCCAGAGCACCACCGCGAAGAGCCCGAAGACCCACCACTGCAGGGCGTAGAACAGGTTCTGCAGGTTGACGCCGTCGCTGCCCTCGAGCACGGGGCGCGGCAGCAGGGCGGGGCCGCCCTCGGCGGCGGTCGCCTGCGCGGGGTCGGACGTCGTGAGCACGACGTACCCGGAGTAGATCGGCCCGCCCCACGTGTTCACCAGCGCGCCGGTGGAGATGGAGTCGGTGAGCGGCGGGCCGTCCGGGTTGTCGGGGAGCGGCTCGACGCCCTCCTGCACGGACTCCGACGCCTGGAGCCAGCCGGTGACGCGTACCTCGCCGTCGGGGACGTCGAGCGCCGCGGCGTCCGGGGCAGGAGAGTCCACCCACCCGCGCACGACCGGGAGGACCGGCGGCCCGGACAGGTCCGCCCACGACGCACCGCCGGTGCCGTCGTCGGTGACGCGCAGCGGCGTGAGCACCAGGTACCCGGTGCGGCCGTCCAGCGCGCGCCCGGCGACGAGCATCTGCCCCTCGGGCTCGTACTCCCCCGTCACCCACGCCTCGGTGCCGACCAGCTCGCCGGGGAACGACGTCTGCGGCGGGAGCAGGTCGCCCAGCGCCTCGGGCCCGTGCGACGCCTGCTCCGCCGCCTCCTGCTGGGCGGCGAGCTCGGCGCGCTGGTAGGCGCGGTCGAGCTGCCACACGCCGAGCCGGCCGCACACGGCGGCGGCGAGCAGGAAGAGGAGCAGGATCCCGATCATGCGGGGCTGGAGGGCCACCGCCCAGAACGACCTGCGGGCGGGCTGGGGGCTGGGCACGGCACCACCGTAATCGGCCCGAGCCCTACCCCAGGAATCCGTGCGCCGCGGGCACCTGACACGTCGCCAGATCGACGTCACGCCCTCTGACCTCGCCGGTCGTGCTGCATTCGGGCACCGGGTGCGGTGGAATGAAGGCGCCGGCCTTCCCCGAGCCCCTGGAGCGTGTGATGAGCACCACGACCACCCCGACCGTCAGCCCCACCCCGTGGCGCACCGGCGCCGGCACCGAGCTCTCGGCCGAGACGATCGACCGGATCGACCGGTGGTGGCGGGCGGCGAACTACCTGTCGGTCGGTCAGATCTACCTGCTCGGCAACCCGCTGCTGCGCGAGCCGCTGACCCGCGACCACGTCAAACCGCGCCTGCTGGGCCACTGGGGCACGACGCCGGGCCTGAACTTCTTGTACGCGCACCTCAACCGGGTGATCAAGGAGCGCGAGCAGTCCACGGTCTACGTCGCCGGCCCCGGCCACGGCGGCCCCGGCCTCGTCGCGAGCACGTATCTGGACGGCACGTACTCCGAGCTCTACTCGGACATCACCGAGGACACCGACGGCGTGCGCCGCCTGTTCCGCCAGTTCTCGTTCCCTGGCGGCATCCCGAGCCACGTCGCCCCCGAGACGCCCGGTTCCATCCACGAGGGCGGCGAGCTGGGATACGCCCTCTCGCACGCGTACGGCGCGGTGTTCGACAACCCGGACCTGCTGGTGGCGGCGGTCGTGGGCGACGGCGAGGCCGAGACCGGCCCGCTGGCCACGAGCTGGCACTCGAACAAGCTGCTCAACCCCGCGCAGGACGGCGTCGTGCTGCCGATCCTGCACCTCAACGGGTACAAGATCGCGAACCCCACGATCCTCGACCGCATCGGCCGCGACGAGCTCGAGTCGCTCATGGTCGGGTACGGGCACAAGCCGCACTGGTTCGAGGTGGCCGACGGCTCCGACGAGTCGCACGAGTCGATCCACCGCCGCTTCGCCGCGGTGCTGGACGAGGTGCTCGACGAGATCGCCGCGATCAAGGCGCAGGCCGCCGTCGAGGGGGTGGACATGGCGCGCCCGGCCTGGCCCATGATCGTGTTCCGCACGCCGAAGGGCTGGACGGGCCCGGAGTACATCGACGGCAAGAAGACGGTGGGCTCGTGGCGCGCGCACCAGGTGCCGCTCGCGAGCGCGCGGGACACGCCCGAGCACCTCCAGGTGCTGGAGACGTGGCTCAGGTCGTACCGGGCCGAGGAGCTCTTCGACGACGACGGCCGCGTCCTCGACGACATCCGCGAGCTGGCCCCGCCCGGCGAGCTGCGCATGAGCGCCAACCCGCACGCGAACGGCGGCGTGCTGCTGCGCGACCTGCGCCTGCCCGACTTCCGCGACTTCGCCGTCGACGTCCCCGCGCCGGGTGCCGGCGCGGTGGAGGCGCCGCGCGTGCTGGGCCAGTTCCTCACCGAGGTGATCCGCCGCAACCCGGACAACTTCCGGATCTTCGGCCCGGACGAGACGGCGTCCAACCGCCTGCAGGCCACGTTCGACGTCACCGGCAAGCAGTGGAACGCCGAGTACTTCTCGCCGGAGGTCGACGAGCACCTCGTCCGCGCCGGCCGGGTGATGGAGCAGCTGAGCGAGCACCAGTGCCAGGGCTGGCTGGAGGGCTACCTGCTCACCGGGCGGCACGGCCTGTTCACCAGCTACGAGGCCTTCATCCACATCGTCGACTCGATGTTCAACCAGCACGCCAAGTGGCTCAAGGTCACCAACCACATCCCGTGGCGGAGGCCGATCGCGAGCCTCAACTACCTGCTCTCCAGCCACGTGTGGCGCCAGGACCACAACGGCTTCAGCCACCAGGACCCGGGCTTCATCGACCACGTCGTGAACAAGAAGGCCGAGATCGTCCGCGTGTACCTGCCGCCGGACGCCAACACCCTGCTGTCTACCTACGACCACTGCCTGCGGTCGCGCCAGTACGTGAACGTCGTCGTGGCGGGCAAGCAGCCGGCGCCGCAGTTCCTCACGATGGAGCAGGCGGTCGCGCACTGCACGCGCGGCCTGGGCATCTGGGAGTGGGCCGGCACCGAGATCGAGGGCGAGGACCCGGACGTCGTGCTCGGCGCCGCGGGCGACGTGCCCACGCTCGAGGTGCTCGCGGCGGCCGACATCCTGCGCCACCGCATCCCGGACCTCAAGGTCCGCGTCGTGAACGTCGTCGACCTCATGCGGCTGCAGGACGAGAAGGAGCACCCGCACGGCCTGTCCGACAAGGACTTCGACACCCTGTTCACGGCCGACAAGCCGGTGATCTTCAACTACCACGGCTACCCGTGGCTCATCCACCGCCTCACCTACCGGCGCACCAACCACGCCAACATCCACGTGCGCGGGTACAAGGAGGAGGGCACCACGACGACGCCCTTCGACATGGCGATGCTCAACGACATCGACCGGTACCACCTGGTGGTCGACGTCATCGACCGGGTGCCGGCGCTGCGCTCGCGGTACGCGGGCCTGCGGCAGGAGATGGTCGACGCCCGCCTCGCGGCCCGGCAGTACACCCGCGAGCACGGCGAGGACATCCCCGAGGTGCGCGACTGGGTGTGGCCGGACGTCGGCGAGACGGGCACCGAGAACGGCGGGCCCCAGTACGACGCCGCGGCGGCGACGGGCGGCGACAACGAGTGACAGGGGACGCACGATCGACAGGAGACATCGCGTGACGGGCTCGACCCGCAGTCTCTACATCGCCTCCCCCGAGGGCGAGACCGGCAAGTCGACGGTCGCGCTGGGCGTGCTGGACCTGCTGGTCCGGCAGGTCTCGCGCGTCGGGGTGTTCCGGGCCGTCTCCCGCGTACCGTCGCCGCCGGCGTCGGACGCAGGGGGCGACGCCCCGCGCGACCACGTGCTGGAGATGCTGCTCGCGCACGACGGCGTCGACCTGACGTACGAGGACGCCGTCGGCGTCACCTACGACGACGTGCACGCGGACCCGGAGGCCGCGCTCGCCCGCATCCTCGACCGCTACCACGCGGTCGCGGAGCGGTGCGACGCCGTCGTCGTGGTCGGCACGGACTACACCGACGTCGCGGGCGCCACCGAGCTGGCGTTCAACGCGCGCGTGGCGGCCAACCTGGGCGCCCCGGTGCTGCTGGTGGCGTCCGGCCGCGAGCGCTCGCCGGAGGACGTGCGCGCGCTGGTGCGGCTCAGCCTGTCCGAGCTGCGCGCCAACCACGCGCAGCCGGTGGGGGTCGTCGTGAACCGGTGCCCCCCGCGGGTGCTCGCCGCGGGCGCCGCGGCGCTGGTGGGCGACGGCGACCTGCCCGTGTGGACGATCCCCGAGGAGCCGTTCCTGCACGCGCCGACGGTCGGCCGCCTGGCCGAGGCCGTGGAGGGCACCCTCATGCTCGGCGACGCCGACCTGCTGGGCCGCGAGGCGCTCGAGGTCATCGTCGGGGCGATGTCGTTCGAGCACGTGCTCGACCACCTGTCCGACGGCGCCGTCGTCATCCTGCCGGGCGACCGCTCCGACGTGCTGCTCGGGCTGCTCTCGGCGCAGTCCGCGGCCACGTTCCCGTCGCTGTCGGGCATCGTGCTCACCGGCGGCTACGTGCCGCGCGGGGTGATCGCGCAGCTGCTGTCGGCGCTCGGCCCGCGCGTGCCCGTGGTGGCCACCGCGCTCGACACGTTCCAGGCCGCCCGGCGCGCGGCCGAGACGCACGGCTACGTCACCGTCGCCTCGACGCGGAAGATCGACGTCGCGCGCGCCCTGTTCGAGCAGCACGTGGACGGCGCCGCGCTGCTGGCCCGACTGGACCTGCCGCGCACCCGCGTCGTCACGCCGCTGATGTTCGAGTACGAGCTCATCGAGCGGGCGCGCGGCGACCGGCGCCGCGTCGTGCTGCCCGAGGGCGACGACGACCGCATCCTGCGCGCCGCGTCGACCGTGCTGGCCCGCGGCATCGCGGACCTGGTGATCCTGGGCGACGAGACGTCGATCCGGGCGCGCGCCGCCGAGCTGGGCCTCGACATCGCCGCCGCCACGGTGCTCTCCCCCACCGACCCCGAGCACGTCGAGACGTTCAGCGCGGAGTACGCGAGGCTCCGGGCGCACAAGGGCATGACGGTGGAGCGGGCCAAGGAGATCGTCACCGACGTGTCGTACTTCGGCACGATGATGGTGCACCTCGGGCTCGCGGACGGCATGGTCTCGGGCGCCGCGCACACGACGGCGCACACCATCCGGCCGTCGTTCGAGATCGTCAAGACGCAGCCGGGCGTCTCCGTGGTGTCGTCGGTGTTCCTCATGTGCCTGCAGGACCGGGTGCTGGTGTACGGCGACTGCGCGGTGATCCCCGACCCGACGGCGGAGCAGCTCGCGGACATCGCCATCTCGTCGTCGGCGACGGCGGCGCAGTTCGGCGTCGACCCGAAGGTCGCGATGCTGTCGTACTCGACGGGCTCGTCCGGCTCGGGCGCGGACGTCGACAAGGTGCGCACCGCGACTGGGTTGGTCCGCGAGCGCCGGCCCGACCTGTCCGTGGAGGGGCCGATCCAGTACGACGCCGCCGTGGACGCGTCGGTCGCGAAGTCGAAGCTGCCGGAGTCGTCGGTCGCAGGGCAGGCGACGGTGTTCGTCTTCCCCGACCTCAACACCGGCAACAACACGTACAAGGCCGTGCAGCGCTCGGCCGGGGCCGTCGCCGTCGGCCCCGTGCTGCAGGGGCTGAACAAGCCGGTCAACGACCTGTCGCGCGGCGCGCTGGTCGCGGACATCGTCAACACCGTCGCCATCACGGCGATCCAGGCCCAGTCGTTCGGGGCACAGGCACAGGAGGCCACCGCATGAGCATCGTCCCCGAGGCCGAGCGCCCCACCCCGTACAGCGCGTACGGGGCGCACGGGTCCGTGCTGGTGCTGAACTCGGGCTCGTCGTCGCTCAAGTACCAGCTGGTCAACCCGGTCGGCGGGGAGGCGATCGCGGCGGGCACGATCGAACGGATCGGCGAGTCGTCCGGCATCGTCACGCACACGTTCGCCGGCAACAAGACCCGCCGCGAGCTCGAGGTGCCGGACCACGGCGAGGCGCTGCGGATCGCGCTCGGCCTGTTCGACGAGATCGGCCCGCGCCTGGCGGACGCCGGCATCTACGCCGTCGGTCACCGGGTGGTGCACGGGGGCGCGGAGTTCTCGGGGCCGGTCGTGGTGGACGACGACGTCGTGGCGCGCATCGACGCCCTCGTGCCGCTCGCGCCCCTGCACAACCCGGCCAACGTGCAGGGCATCCGGGTGGCGCGCGAGCTGCTGTCCGACGTCCCGCACGTCGCCGTCTTCGACACGGCGTTCTTCTCCGCGCTGCCCGCCGAGGCGTACACCTACGCCATCGACCGGGAGGTGGCGAAGGAGTACGACGTGCGCCGGTACGGCTTCCACGGCACCAGCCACCAGTACGTGGCGGGCAAGGTGGCGCGGGTGCTGGGCCGCCGGGTGCAGGACCTGCACACGATCGTGCTGCACCTGGGCAACGGCGCGTCCGCGTCGGCGGTGGCGGGCGGCGTCCCGATCGACACCTCGATGGGCCTGACGCCGCTGGAGGGCCTCGTGATGGGCACCCGGTCGGGCGACATCGACCCGGCCGTCGTCTTCCACCTGGCCCGCAACGCCGAGATGGGCATCGACGAGCTCGACACGCTGCTCAACAAGCGCTCGGGGATGCTCGGCCTGTCGGGCGTGAACGACTTCCGCGAGCTGCGGCGCCTCATCGACGACGGCGACGAGGCGGCCGCGCTCGCGTTCGACGTCTACGTCCACCGCCTGAAGAAGTACGTGGGCGCCTACGCCGCGCTGCTGGGCCGGGTGGACGTCATCGCGTTCACCGCGGGCGTCGGCGAGAACGACGCCGCCGTGCGCGCCGCCGTCTGCGCCGGCCTCGAGGGCATGGGCATCGCCGTCGACCCGGAGCGCAACGCCGCGTCGCGGCGCGACGAGCGCATCATCTCCCCCGACTGGACGTCCACGCTGGTGATGGTGATCCCCACGATGGAGGAGCTCGCCATCGCCCGGCAGTGCGTCGAGGCGGTGGAGCACCTGCGCCCCTCGTCGTCGGTCACGGCGGGCTGAGCGGCACGGGCGCCGGCGCTCAGGCCAGCGCGAACGCCACGCAGGCGATCCCGAAGCCCATCGCTCCGATGGCCGTCTCCATGACGGTCCAGGTGCGCAGCGTGGTCTTCACGTCCATGTCGAAGAACCGGCCCACGAGCCAGAACCCCGAGTCGTTGACGTGGCTGAGCACCACGGACCCGGCCGCCACGGCGACGACGATCGCGGCCGTCGCGAGCTGGCTGAACCCGCCGGCGGCCACGGCCGGGGCGATGAGCCCGGCCGCCGTCGTGAGCGCCACGGTGGCCGAGCCCTGCGCCACCCGCAGGACCGCGGCGATGACGAAGCCGGCGACGATGACGGGGAGACCCAGGTCGGCGAGGACGTCGGCGAGGGCGTCGCCGATGCCCGACGCGCGCAGCACGCCGCCGAACATGCCGCCGGCGCCCGTGATGAGGATGACGGAGCAGACGGGCCCCAGCGCCGAGTCGAGCGTCTGCTCGAGCACGGTCCCCTCGACGCCGCGGCGACGGCCGAGCGCCCAGGCCGCCACGAGGACGGCGGCGAGCAGCGCGACGGGAGTGGAGCCGACGACGCCCGCCCAGGTCACGACCGGGTTCTCGGCGGCGACCCAGCCCGCGGAGACCGCGGTCTCCAGCCCGGTGTTGGCGAAGATCAGCACGAGCGGGAGCAGCAGGATGCCGACGACCGTCCCGAAGCGCGGCGGGTTCGCGATCTGCGCGGCGTCGGCGCGGCCGAGGATCGCCGGCACCGGGAGCTCGATCCGGCGGCCCGCGAACCGGCCGAAGAGGTAGGCGGTCACGTACCAGGTGGGGATCGCGATGACCAGCCCCAGGAGCAGGACCATGCCGACGTTCGCCCCGAGGAACTCCGACGCGGCGACGGGGCCGGGGTGCGGCGGCACGTAGATGTGCATGACCGAGAACGCGCCGGCCACGGGCAGGCCGTACAGCAGCAGCGACCCGCCGAGGCGGTGGGCCACCGCGAACACGATCGGCAGCATCACGACGAGGCCGGCGTCGAAGAAGATCGGGAAGCCGAAGATCAGCGACGCGACCCCGAGGGCCAGCGGGGCGCGCTTCTCGCCGAACCGCGCGATGAGCACGTCGGTCATCACCTTCGCGCCGCCGCTGGTCTCGATCAGCCGGCCCAGCATCGCGCCGAGCCCGACGAGCAGCGCCACGGACGCGAGGGTGGAGCCGAAGCCGTCGAGCAGCACGTCCAGGACGCCGCCGGCGGGCAGCCCTGCGGCCACCGCGGTGAGCAGGCTGACGAGCACGAGCGCGAGGAACGCGTGCAGGCGCACCTTGATGATGAGCAGGAGCAGGAGCGCGACGGCTCCGGCGGCGATGGCGAGCAGCGGCCCGGCCGTGAGCGTCTGGGTCCAGTCGTCGGTGGGCGCGGCGGCGGTCATGGCGAAGGGCATGACAGAGGGCAGGGAAAAGGGCATGGCGAAGTCCTCGTCGAGCGTCGTACGGGGTGGGTCGGGCGGGTCAGGCCCGGTCGGCGAGCCAGGCGAGCACGGAGGCGACGATCTCGGCCGGGGCGGCGGCGACGTCGATCCTGATGCCGTCCTCGTCGTCGTCGAGCGGCTCGAGCGTGGCGAGCTGGGACGGCAGGAGCGTGGGCGGCATGAAGTGCCCGCTGCGGTGCGCCATCCGGTCGGCGAGGAGCTCGGGGGTGCCGTCGAGGTGGACGAACCGCACCCGGCCGTGCGCGCCGCGCAGGACGTCGCGGTAGGAGCGCTTGAGCGCGGAGCAGGTCACGACGGCGGACCTGCCGCCGTCGGTCTCCCCGGTCAGCCAGTCGCGGATCGCGGCGAGCCAGGGGGCGCGGTCGGCGTCGGTGAGGGGCGTCCCGGCCGACATCTTGTCGATATTGGCCTGGGGGTGGAACTCGTCGGCCTCGGCGACGTCGACGCCGAGGCGCTCGGCGAGCATCCCGGCGATCGTGGTCTTGCCCGAGCCGGCGACGCCCATGACGACGAGGTGCCCGGCGACCGGCGACGGCGGCGCGCTCACGGCGCGAGCGTCACCGGTGGCGTTCACGACGACAGTGTCCATCTCGACTTCCCTGTTCGGTCGGCGACCCGCCGGGGCGGGCCCCGCGGCGACTGCTGCGTCGCCGCGTCGTCCGAGGATGCCTTATTGGTACTACCTTTGACAACACTGGTCACACCAATCGCCCGCCCGACCCGACGTCGATAGGCTCCGCCCATGTCGTCACCGTCCCTGCACGCCGGAGTGCTCGACGCGCTCGGCCTCGCGATCACCAGCGGAGACGTCCCCGCGGGCACCCCCCTCACGCTCGACGGGATCGGCGCCGAGCACGGCGTCTCGCGGACCGTGGCGCGCGAGGTGATGCGGATGCTCGAGGGCCTCGGGATGGTGCGCTCGCGGCGCCGGGTCGGCCTCGTGGTGCTCGGCATGGAGGACTGGAACGTGCTCGACCCGCGCGTCATCCGCTGGCGGCTGCAGGGCCCCGGCCGAGACGCTCAGCTGCGCAGCCTCACCGAGCTGCGCCACGCGGTCGAGCCCCTCGCCGCCGCCGGGGCCGCTCGTCACGCCACCCCGCAGGTGCGCGGCGAGCTCGTGGACCTCGCCCGCCGCATGCGCACCCTCGGCGAGGCGGGCGACCTCACCGAGTTCCTCGCCCTCGACGTCCGGATGCACGAGCTGCTGCTGCGCTCCAGCGGCAACGAGATGTTCGGCCCGCTGGCCGACGTCGTCGCCGAGGTGCTCGCCGGGCGGACCCACCTCGGTCTCATGCCGCCCTCCCCCGCGCCCGAGGCCCTCGACCAGCACGAGGCGGTCGCCCGGGCGGTGGCCGAGCACGACCCCGACGCCGCCGAGGCCGCGATGGCCCGGATCGTCGGCGAGGTGCGGCGCGCCCTCGACGACCTGCCCGACCGCACGCCCGACCGCATGCCCGACCGCATGCCCGACCGCATGCCCGACGACGAGGACGGCGCCTCCCGCCGGGGTTAGTCTCGACCGCGATGCTGCGCTTCACGCCTCCCTGCGGACCGGTCGACGGCTGGGCGGACGACGACGTCGTCCGCGCCACCGGCATCCCGTACGCCCACGCGGACCGGTTCGCCCGGCCCGCGCCGGTCCCCGACCGCAGCGAGGCGTTCGAGGCGACGAGGTGGTCCCCCGCCTGCCCGCAGGCGCCGGTCCCGTTCCTCGACGAGGTGCTGGGCTCGCCGGGCGCCGGCGTCCCCGGCGACGAGCACTGCCAGCGCCTGTCCGTGACGATGCCCGCCGACGTCCGCCCCGACGACCGCCTCCCCGTCATGGTGTGGATCCACGGCGGCTCGTACACCTCCGGCGCGGGCGACCTGCCGATCATGGACCCACGGCCGCTGGTCGCGGAGCAGCGGGTGGTCGTCGTGACCGTCACCTATCGGCTCGGCCTCCTGGGCTACCTCGGCGACGGCCCCGAGCGGCCCGCGAACCTCGGGCTGCTCGACCAGCTCGAGGCGCTGCGCTGGGTGCGCCGCAACGTCGCCGCGTTCGGCGGCGACCCGGCGCGGATCACGCTGTTCGGCCAGTCCGCGGGGGGCGACGCCGTCGCGCACCTGCTGGCCGTGCCCGCCGCGGCGGCCCTGGTCTCGCGCGCGATCGTGCAGAGCGCGCCGCTCGGCATCTCCCGGGGCCGGGACCGGATGAACGCCGCCATGGCGCGCGCCGCCGCCGGGATCTCCGCCCGGACGCCCGTCATGGACGTCGTGGCCGCGGAGGCGCGGGTCGCCCGGGCGGCGACGGGCGCCGGCCTGCGGGCCGCGATGCCGTTCGGCACCCAGTACGGCCACGACCCGCTGCCGCCCGAGGACGAGATCGACGCCGCCTGGGACGCCGCCGCGCCGCAGGTCGCGCTGCTCGTCGGGAGCACCGCTGAGGAGGCGCGGCTGTTCGTCCCCCGGATCCCCGCGATCCGGCGGCTCGCCGCGCTGCCCGTCGTCGGGCCCTGGGTACGACGCGCGCTGGTCGCGGCCGTCACCGCGGCCGTCTACGGGCGCCCCGCCCGGCGGTTCGCCGCCCGGCACGCGGCCGCCGGCGGCACCGCCCACCGGTACGTCGTGACGTGGTCCCCGCCGGGCAGCCCGTGGGGCGCCGCGCACACGGTCGACCTGCCGCTGCTGTTCGGCGACGAGAAGGCGTGGGCGACGGCGGCGCTCACGGACGGTACGTCGTGGGACGACCTGCAGCGCTCCGCCCGGCGCGTGCGCGCCGTGTGGGGCGCGTTCGCGCGGGGCGAGGACCTCGGCGACCGGCTCGAGGTGCCGGGTGCCCTCAGGGTGCGGCGGGTGCGCCGATGACGCTCCTGCTCGACCCGCCCGCCTGGCCCGCGCACGGCACCCTCTGGTCGCACCTGGTCTCGGACACGTCGCTGCACGAGCTACGGTCGTTCGCCCGCGCCCAGGGCGTGGGAGACCGGGCCTTCGACCTCGACCACTACGACGTCCCCGCCGACCGGCACGACGCCCTCGTGGCCGCCGGGGCCGTGCCGGTGACCGGCGGCGAGCTGTCGCGGCGGCTCGCCGGCTCCGTCCTGCGGGTGCCGGGCCGCGAGCGGCGGCGCGCCTCCCACGACGCGCTGCTCGCCCGGTGGGCGACGTTGTGGGAGCCGGACGACGGCGCGCGGTCCGCGCTCGCCGCGGCGGACGACGCCGGTCGCGACCTCGTGGGCCGGTGGCGCGAGCCGCACCGGGTCTACCACTCGCGGCTGCACCTGGCCGACTCCCTCGACGCCCTGGACCTCCTCGTCGCCGACGGCGCGCCGGGCTCGCGCTGGCACGCGGCGACGGCGCTGTGGTTCCACGACGCGGTGCACGACGGCGAGGCCGGCCGCGACGAGGAGCACTCGGCAGCGCTCGTGGGCACGCTGCTCGGGCCGCTGGCCGGCCACGTGCGCCGGGCGGGGACGGGCGAGCCGCTGACGCACCACGACGTGGACGAGGTCGCCCGGCTCGTGCTCGTGACGACGGCCCACGACCCCGGCGCGGCGGACGGCTCGGGCGCGCTGGTCAGCGACGCGGACCTCGCCGTCCTCGGCGCCGAGCCCGGCCGGTACGCGCGCTACGCGGCCCAGGTCCGCGCCGAGTACGGGCACGTGCCCGACGACGCGTTCCGGGCCGGCCGGGCCGCCGTCCTGGACCAGCTCACCGGGCTGCCGCGGCTGTACCGCTCGCCGGCGGCAGCGGCCCGGTGGGCAGACGCCGCGGGGCGCAACCTGCGCGCCGAGCGCGCCGCCCTGGTCCCCTGACGCTAGGTTGCGGGGCGTGACCCCGACGCCGGCCGCCGCACCGACCCCCGTCCGCACCCGGCGCCGTCGTGCGCTGCGCTTCTCCGCCGCGACCGCGGGCGCGCTCGCCCTCGCCGTCGTGGTGCCGGTCGCGTGGGTGCAGCTGACCGGGCAGGCGCGCGTGCGGCCGTCCGTCGCGTCCGTCGAGCCGGTCGACGCGATCCTCGTGCTGGGGGCTGGCATCCGGCCCGACGGCACCCCGTCGCCCTACCTGCGCCGACGCCTCGACGCGGCGGCCGAGCTGTACCACGCCGGCGTGGCGGACCGGGTGGTGCTCAGCGGCGACGGGCAGCCGCGCCGGGACGGCACCCCCTACGACGAGCCCGCCTCCATGCGCGAGTGGATCCTCGGGCGCGGCGTGCCGGACGCGGCGCTGACGCTGGACCGCGACGGCCTCGACACGACCGCGTCCTGCCGCAACACCGCCGAGCTCACGGGGGCCCGCACCGCCGTCGTCGTCACGCAGGACTACCACCTGCGCCGCGCCCTGTTCAGCTGCTCCCGCGCGGGCCTGGACGCGCAGGGCGTGGGCGTCTCGGCCGCGAGCGCGACGCGCCGGCACTGGGTGTGGTGGCACGTGCGCGAGATCCCGGCGTCGTGGCGCGCGGCGGTCCGCGAGCTCTGACTCGGTCCGCAGACGTCGGCGACGACGACCCGCTCCGACGGCCGCTATCGTCTCGGCATGACCGACGACGTCCTCACCAGCGCCGCCGAGGGCGTCGCCACCGTGACCCTGAACCGGCCCGCGAAGAAGAACGCCCTCACCACCGCGATGTACGCGGCGCTGGCCGACGCCCTCGACGCCGCGGAGGCCGACGCGGGCGTCCGGGCGGTGGTGCTGCAGGGCGACGAGACCGTGTTCTGCGCGGGCAACGACATCCGCGACTTCCTGGACCGCCCGCAGGCCGGCACCGACGACCCGGCGTTCCGCTTCCTGCGCACGATCGCGCGGTTCCCCAAGCCGGTCGTCGCGGGGGTGTGCGGCCCGGCCGTCGGCGTGGGCGCGACCATGCTGCTGCACTGCGACCTCGTGTACGCCGGCGAGGGCGCGACGCTCCACTTCCCGTTCGTCGACCTGGGCCTGATCCCCGAGGCGGGGTCCAGCCTGCTGCTGCCGCAGGTCGTCGGGCACCAGCGCGCCGCGGCGGCCCTCCTGCTCGGGGAGCCGTTCGGCGCCGCCGCGGCGGCCGACGTCGGCCTGGTCAACCAGGTGCTGCCGGACGCCGAGGTGCTCGGCCACGCCCGCGCGCAGGCCGCCCGGCTGGCCGCGAAGCCGGTCACCGCGCTCGTCGAGACCAAGCGCCTCCTGCGCTCCGGCACCCAGGCCGCCCTCCTCGACCGGATCGAGGACGAGGGGGCGGTCTTCACCCGGCTGCTGGGCGAGCCCGCCGCGCAGGCCGCCCTGGGCTCCTTCCTGGCCCGCCCCGGGCGCTGAGGCGGGCCTACGGCAGGCGCAGGCGCCGCATCGCGCCGAGCGCGACGGACAGCACGCGGCTCGGCGTCTCCCCACCGAGCGTGTACAGCGTGTCGAGGGACAGGCCGAACCGGGCGCCGCGCTGGACGGCGACGGTCTGCACCTCGGTGACGGCCTCGATGCCCTCGCGCCCGTGCCGGCGGCCCTGACCGGAGGCCTTGAAGCCGCCCATCGGCGCGGCCGCGGAACCCCAGGCCGAGGCGTACCCGTCGTTGATCACGACGGTGCCGGACTGCACGCGCGCCGCGAGGCGCCGGGCGCGGGCGACGTCGGTGGACCAGATGCTCGCGTTGAGGCCGAACTCGGTGTCGTTCATGACGCGCACCGCCTCGTCGTCCGACGCCACGCGGGTCACGGCGACGACCGGGCCGAACGTCTCCTCACGGGCGCACAGGGCGTCCTCGGGGACGTCGTCCAGCACCGTCGGGGCGTAGAAGTACGGGCCGACGTCGGAGCGGTGCACCCCGCCGACGAGCGCGCGGGCGCCCTTGGCGAGCGCGTCGTCGACGTGGCGGGTGACGCGCTCGAGCTGCGCGGCGGAGACCAGCGAGCCCACGTCCGCGGTGTAGTCGAGCCCGGTGCCCAGCGTGAGGTCGCGCACCGCGACGGCGAACCGCTCGAGGAACGCGTCCGCGATCCGCTCGTGCAGCACCAGGCGCTCGATCGACATGCACAGCTGGCCGGCGTTCGCGAAGCAGGCCCGCACGACGCCGGGCACCGCCGAGTCGAGGTCGGCGTCGGCCGCGACGTACAGCGGGTTCTTGCCACCCAGCTCGAGCGTCGTGCCGATGAGCCGCTCGCCCGCCCGCGCCGCGACCTTGCGGCCCGTCGCCGTCGAGCCGGTGAACGCGATGTGGTCCACGTGGTCCACGAGCGCCGCGCCGACGTCCCCGCCGCCGGCGACGACGAGGAACAGGTCGTCGGGCAGCCCCGCCTCCTGCAGGAGCTCCGCCACCCACAGGGACGACAGGGTGGTCTGCGGGTCCGGCTTGAGCACCACCGCGTTCCCCGCGAGCAGGGCCGGGATCGCCTCCGACAGGACCAGGGACAGCGGGTAGTTCCACGGCGCGATCGCGCCGACCACGCCGACCGGACGGCGGTGCACGCGCACGCCCGTGAGCACGGGCAGCATGCCCGGCACGCGGCGCTCGCCCAGGTACCCGGGGCCGCGCACGGCGTAGTGCCGGCACGCCGTCGCGACGTCGGCGACCTCCTCGAACGCGCTGCGCCGGGCCTTGCCCGACTCCATCTGGATCAGGTCGAGGATCTCGGACTGCCGCTCCAGCACCAGGGCGCCCAGTCGGTCCAGCACGGCCGTGCGCTCCCGCAGCGGCGTGCGCGCCCACCCGGGCTGCGCGGCGCGGGCGCGGCCCGCGGCCGACGCGACGTCGTCGGGCGACGACAGCGGGAACGCCGCCAGCGGGGCGCCCGTGAAGGGGAGGACCGAACGGTGCGTCCCGACCGTGTGGGACGTGACGATGCGCCGCGTCAGCGGCTCCACGACGTCGGGCTCCAGGACATAGGTGGCGGCGGGCAGCTCGGGGTCGAGTAGTTCCCCGAGAGCGCCTTCGCCCTCGTGCGCGGTGGACATGGGCGACACCCTACGCGGGTCGCCCGACACCGCGGCAACCGTCGCCCCGGTTCGTCCGGGTCGTTCGCTCTCAGCGCGACCCGTCGAACCACTTCCCGAGCACGACGGTCTCCTGGTCGGCGTACCCGAGGCGGTCGTAGAAGCCCACCACCTGCGCGTTCGTCGCGCGGACCATGAGCTGCACCTTGCGCGCGCCGGCGGCACGCAGCCAGTCCTCCGCGGCGGCCACGGTGGCGCGGCCGAGGCCGCTCCCCTGCTGCTGCGGGTCGACGGCCACGTAGTAGAGCCAGCCGCGGTGCCCGTCGTACCCGGCGAGCGCGGAGGACACGACGCGGTCGCCGGCCACCCCGACCAGGACCGTCGACGTCGCGGTGCGCCGTGCGTCGGCCACGTCGCGGCGCGGGTCGTTCCACGGTCGGGTCAGCCCGCAGGCCTCCCACAGCGCGACGACCTGCTCCACGTCGTCGTCCGTGACCTCCCGGAAGGCGACGTCGAGCGCGTCGCGGGTCGCGCGGGTCACTGCGCCGGTGGTCACCGGGGCTGGTAGGGCGAGACGACGACCTCGACCCGCTGGAACTCTTTGAGGTCGGAGTACCCGGTCGTGGCCATGGCCCGGCGCAGCGCGCCGACGAGGTTGAGGGTGCCGTCGGCAGAGCCGCTCGGCCCGAACAGCACCTGCTCGAGCGTGCCGGCCGTCCCGACCTCGACGCGCTCGCCGCGAGGCAGCGCCGGGTGGTGGGCCTCGGGCCCCCAGTGCCAGCCCTTGCCCGGCGCCTCCTCGGCGCGGGCGAGCGCGGCGCCCAGCATGACGGCGTCGGCGCCGCAGGCGACGGCCTTGACGATGTCGCCGGAGCGGCCCACGCCGCCGTCGGCGATCACGTGCACGTACCGGCCGCCGGACTCGTCGAGGTAGTCGCGGCGGGCCGCGGCCACGTCGGAGACGGCCGTGGCCATCGGCGCATGGATGCCGAGGCCCACGCGCGTGGTGTGCGCGGCGCCGCCGCCGAAGCCGACGAGCACGCCCGCCGCGCCGGTGCGCATGAGGTGCAGCGCGGCGGTGTAGGTGGACGCGCCGCCGACGACGACCGGGACGTCGAGCTCGTAGATGAACCGCTTGAGGTTGAGCGGCTCGGCGTTGCCGGAGACGTGCTCGGCCGAGACCGTGGTGCCGCGGATGACGAACAGGTCCACGCCCGCGTCGACCACGGTCTGGTAGTGCTCCTGCGTGCGCTGCGGGGACAGCGCGCCCGCGACGGTGACGCCCGCGGCGCGGACCTCCTTGAGACGCTGCGTGATGAGCTCGGCCTTGATCGGCTCGGCGTAGATCTCCTGCATGCGCTGCGTCGCTCGGCCGGCGGGCAGGTCGCGGATCTCGGCCAGCAGCGGCTCGGGCGACTCGTACCGCGTCCACAGGCCCTCGAGGTCGAGGACGCCGAGGCCCCCGTGGTTCCCCAGCGCCACCGCGGTGGCCGGGCTCATCACGGAGTCCATCGGCGCCGACATGATCGGCAGGTCGAAGTGGTAGGCGTCGATCTGCCACTCCACGGACACGTCCTTCGGGTCGCGCGTGCGCCGCGAGGGCACGATCGCGATGTCGTCGAAGGAGTATGCGCGGCGGCCGCGCTTTCCGCGCCCGATCTCGATCTCGTTGCTCACCCGGACAGCCTACCGGCGCGTGCTGTCGGTGGCCGGTGGCACAGTCCGGGGGCATGACGACGTACGCGGAGCTCGACGCACCGCCGGCCGCCCCCGACCCGGGCTGGTCGCGCGGGCCCCTGCTCGGCTTCGACACGGAGACCACCGGACTCGACGTCGAGGCCGACCGCATCGTGACCGCCGCGCTCGTGCTGCGGGGGCCGGACGGCTCCCGGTCGGTGCGCACCTGGCTGCTCGACCCGGGCGTCGAGATCCCGGAGGAGGCCGCCGCCATCCACGGCATCACCACCGCGGAGGCGCGCGCCCACGGCCAGGACGCCGTCGGGGCGCTCGAGGAGATCGCCGCGATCCTCGTCCACCACGTGCGCGACGGCGTCCCCCTGGTCGCCTACAACGCCTCGTTCGACCTCTCCCTGCTCGACGTCGAGCTCGCCCGCCACGGCCTGCCGACCGTGCCCGAGCGGCTCGGCCGGCCCGTCGCCCCGGTGCTGGACCCCCTCGTCCTCGACCGCTGGCTGGACCGGGCCCGCGAGGGCAAGCGGCGCCTCGGCGACCTGTGCGCGCTGTACGGGATCGAGGGCGACGGCGAGCTCCACCGGGCGGACGTCGACGTCCTCGCCACGCTCGACGTCCTCGACGCCCAGCTCGTGGCCCACCCGCGCCTGCGGGGCGCCGCGCTCGACGCGCTGCACGCCGCCCAGGCCGGCGCCCACCGCGCCTGGGCGGAGCGCGTCAACGCGGAGCGCGCCGCGACCCCGGGTGGCCGCCCGCCCACGTCGCCCGCGTGGCCGGCATCCACCGGCCGGGCTCATCGGGGTGCCGTCGCCGAATCCTGACCGTGCCGGGCGGCGGCGCAGCGGCGCTCCATGGCCGCCAGCCCACGTCCGCGGACCGCCGTCACCCGCTGTCGCGGCCGGCTCGCTATCACTACCGGTCGTAGACGGCGTCGACCTCCACCTCGACCAGCCAGCCGTCCACCGGCAGGTTCTCGATCTCCAGCGCGAACCGGGAGGGCCGGGCCGCGTTGACGACCATGGGCTCGCCGGAGGCCGACCCGAGCTGGACGTCGAGCGTCTCCCCGGTGGCGAGGTTCGTGTTGGCGAAGAACTGCCGGTACGCGCGGTTCCAGCCGGCGAAGTCCATGGCCTCCTCGCCGTCGGGGTTCTGCAGGAAGACGCGCATGGAGACGACGTCGTCGTAGGACAGGCCCGCGCGCTCGAGGTTCTCCCCGATCCGCATCAGCGCGTTGATCCCCTGCGCCTCGGTGAGCGTCACGCCCTCAGGCAGCTCGCCGCCGGGGAAGACGTCGGTCGGGACGTAGCGCTCCTCGGCGGAGACGCCCGGGGCGCGGTTCAGGGCGGACGGCCCGAGCCCCGACGACTTGTACCAGGCCACGTTCTTGCCGAGGGCCACGCCGTCGGCGATGGACGGGGTGTCGCCGGTGACGAAGGAGTGCGCCTCGGTCGGCCGCGGCTCGAAGAGCCGGCCTCCCGCGACGGCGGTGGCGGGCACGGCGACGGCGGTCGTGACGGCGACGGCGAGGACGACCTTGGTGGTGTTCTTCATGCGGGGAACGTAGGGGCGCACCGTTTCCGCCAGATGACCGGCGAGGGTCGAACGCGAGTCGCTGACCTGCGGCGACGGCGTCGAAACGCAGCCGTTACCCCGGGCGACGACGCCGTAACCCCGCCGACCCCGGGCCGTGACGCGGCTCTCCTACCGTCGGCCGCGGTGCTGACGGCGGCGCCCGGCATCCAGGGCCGCCGCGACCGTCCGTCAGACCTTTCGACACGAGAGGTAGTGCCACATGGTCACTGACACGATCACCGACGGGGTCACCGACGGGCCCCGGTCCGGCGTCTCCCGCCGCGGCTTCCTCCAGGCCGTCGGCGTCGGCTCCAGCGCCGGCGTCATGTTCGCCACGATGGGGGCGATGGGGCTCGCCCCGACGGCCGCGGCCCAGCCCACCGCGGCCGCCTGGGCCCCGCCCCGGGGCAGCGACTTCTCGCTCACCGGCCGCTCGGCGAAGAAGGTGGTGGTCGTGGGCGCCGGCCCGGCGGGACTCGCCTCGGCGTACGAGCTGCAGAAGGCCGGCTACCGCGTCACGGTGCTCGAGGCGCGCCACCGGCCGGGTGGCCGCACCCTGACGATCCGCGGCGGCGACTCCGAGACGGACGTCGACGGCGTCACCCAGACGGCGCGCTTCGACGACGGCGTCTACATGAACGCCGGCGCCGGCCGCATCGCGCAGTGGATGGTCACCATGGACTACCTGCGCGAGCTCGGCGTGCCGTACGAGGTGTTCACCAACGCGAACGCCGACGCCTACCTCTACAACGAGAAGACCGGGGCCACCCCGGGCCACCCCGTGCGCTACCGCACCGCCAAGGCCGACGTCTTCGGCTACACCTCGGAGCTGCTGAGCTACGCCACCGACCAGGGCGCCCTGGACCAGCGGCTCACCGCCGAGGACAAGGAGAACCTGCGCTCCTTCCTGCGCAGCTGGGGCTCGCTGAAGGCCGACGGCACGTACGCGGGCGGCGACAACCGCGGGTTCACGACCTATCCCTCCGCGTGGAACGAGCACGGCACGCCGCTGCCCGGACCCGGCACGGTCTCGGAGGTGCTCGCCTCGAAGGTGGGGCAGTACTTCCCGTTCGAGATCAACTGGGAGCAGTCGATGCTCATGTTCCAGCCGAAGGGCGGCATGGACACGACCTACCAGTACTTCGTGCGGGCCATCGGCAAGCAGAACGTGCACTTCGGCTCCCCCGTCACCGGCGTGGAGAACACGAGCGACGGCGTGCGGGTCACCTACACGCCCGGCCACGGCCGCCCCCGGCAGATCGAGGCGGACTTCGCGATCGTCGCCGCGCCGGCGGGCGTCATGCGCCGCTGGGACACGAACTGGGGAACGGGGATCGACGCCGCGCTGGGCGAGTTCGCCACCGGCTCGCCCGCGGGCAAGATCGGCCTGCAGTACCGCTCGCGGTGGTGGGAGGACGACCACCGCATCTTCGGCGGCATCACCGAGACGGACATGGACCTGGCGCACGTCTGGTACCCGTCGTACGGGTACGGGGAGCGCAAGGGGCTCGTCGTCGGCTACTACAACACCGGGGCCAACGCCCGCACCTACGCGGACCTCACGCCCCGGCAGCGCGAGCGGCGCGCCGTCGAGCAGGGCGTGAAGATCCACGGCGAGAAGTACCGCAGCGAGCTGGAGTCGTCGTTCTCCATCGCCTGGCACAAGGTGCCGTACATCGAGGGCGCGTGGGCCTACCCGGACACGGAGTCGTCGGGATTCAAGCAACTGCAGCGGGGCGCGGGGCGCGTCTACTTCGCTGGCGACTGGATGTCCGAGGTCTCCGCCTGGCAGCACGGCGCGTTCTGGTCCGCCCGGTACGCCGTCCAGGCCCTGCACGCCCGGGTCATGGCGAGCTGACGGCGGGGCGACGGAGGCCCGGTACCCCCGCGGGGGTGCCGGGCCTCGTCGTGGCCGTCGTGCGGGTCGGCTCAGAACCCGGCGTAGTTCGGCGCCTCGACCGTCATCTGCACGTCGTGCGGGTGGCTCTCCTTGAGCGACGCGGACGTGATGCGCACGAACCGGCCCTTGGCCTGCAGCTCGGGGATGGTGCTGGCGCCGACGTAGAACATCGACTGGTGCAGCCCGCCGACGAGCTGGTGCGCGACGGTGTTCAGCGTGCCCTTGTACGGCACCTGGCCCTCGATGCCCTCCGGCACGATCATGTCGTCGCTGGTGACCTCGGCCTGGAAGTAGCGGTCCTTCGAGTAGGACTTCTTGCCGCGCGACGACATCGCGCCCATCGACCCCATGCCGCGGTACGCCTTGTACTGCTTGCCGTTGACGAGGATCGTCTCGCCCGGCGCCTCCTCGGTGCCGGCCAGCATCGAGCCGAGCATGACCGCCTCCGCGCCGGCCACGATCGCCTTGCCGATCTCGCCCGAGTGGCGCATGCCGCCGTCGGCGATGACGGGGATCCCGGCCGCGCGTGCCGCCAGCGACGCCTCGTACACGGCCGTGATCTGCGGGACCCCGACGCCGGTGACGATGCGGGTGGTGCAGATCGAGCCCGGCCCGACGCCGACCTTGATGCCGTCCGCGCCCGCGTCGACGAAGGACTGCGCGCCCTCCTTCGTCGCGACGTTGCCGCCGATCACCTGCACGTGGCGGGTCGCCGGGTCCGTCTTGAGCTTGCGGACCATGTCGATGAGCATCCGGACGTTGCCGTGCGCGGTGTCCGCGACGAGCACGTCCACGCCGGCGTCGACCAGCGTCGTCGCGCGCTCCCAGGCGTCGCCGAAGTAGCCGATCGCCGCGCCGACGAGCAGGCGGCCCTGGCCGTCCTTCGACGCGTTCGGGAACTGCTCGGACTTCACGAAGTCCTTGACGGTGATGAGGCCCGCGAGGCGGCCCTCGTCGTCGACCAGCGGCAGGCGCTCCAGCTTGTGCTTGCGCAGCAGCAGCGTGGCGTCCTCGCGCGAGATGCCGGCCTGCCCGGTGATGAGCGGGGCGGGCGTCATGACCTCGGAGACCTTGGTCGTGGCCCACTCGGCGACCGGGGTGAAGCGCAGGTCGCGGTTGGTGACGATGCCGGTGAGGTGGCCGCCCGCGTCGACGACGGGGAAGCCGGAGATGCGGTACTCCCCCGCCCGCTTGTCGAGCTCCTCGAGCGTCGCGTCCGGCCCGATCGTCACCGGGTTGGAGATGATGCCGGTCTGCGTTCGCTTGACCAGGTCCACCTGGTACGCCTGGTCCTCGATCGACAGGTTGCGGTGCAGCACGCCGATGCCGCCCTGGCGGGCCATCGCGATCGCCATGCGCGACTCGGTGACGGTGTCCATCGCGGCCGAGACGAGCGGCACGCGCAGGGAGATCTCGCGGGTGAGGCGCGAGGTGGTGTCGATGTCCGACGGGGCGAGGTCGGAGTACCCCGGCAGCAGCAGGACGTCGTCGTAGGTGAGGCCGAGGAATCCGAACGGGTCGTGCGCGGGCGAGGTCGAGTCCGTCATGACAGGAGTCTACGTTCTGGGCGGCCGCCTTATTCCGGCCCGCCCACCCTCCGGCGCCCGGTCGTGGCGGACCTCACGTCACGGGATCACGTCACCACGGCGAGCGCCTCGTGCAGCATCGCGGTGAACGACCGCACCCGCTGCACGGTGGCCGCCAGCGGCAGCTCGCTCGCGGCGTCGTCCCGCCGCAGGCTGACGATGACCGGCAGCTCGGCGAAGCCCTCGTGCACCGCGTGGATGAGGTCCAGGTCGGGCCGTCGCTGCGCCGTCGCCAGGACGAGCGCCGCCGGCCGCACCATGGTCACCAGCTCGAGCGAGCGGTGCGTGCTCGCGGGCCCGGTCACGATGCGCGCCGTCGCCCCCTTCGCCGTGAGGGCGGCGGCGAGGGCGTGTGCGGACAGCGGCACCACCTCGTCGGGGGCGGCGAAGATGAGCACGATCTTGCGCATCCGGCTCGGGTGGTTGGCCGGCGGGGCCCCGCCGGCCACCATGGCCCGCTCGAACGCCTCGGTGAAGTCCCGCAGCGCACGCAGGGCCGCGGTCGCGAGCACGACCTCGGGGACGGCGCCCGGGCCGGCGAGCACCGTCCGCTGGGCGACACGCTGCCAGGCCGGCTCGGCGATCTCGGTCCACCAGGCTGCGGGGTCGCCCTGCGCCGGGATGGCGAGCAGGTCGTCGCACCCGGCCTGGTCGTACGCGAGGGCGGCGTCCACCACGGCCGACACCCGGCCGGAAGCGCTCCCACCGGGCACGTGACCGGGAGCTGACGCGGCCCCTTCCCCGCCCCCGGGCAGGGCACGGAGGTGGCCTCGACCGCGCGGCGCCTCGCCGTCGGCGGCGGGCGCGGGTCGCGCCGGGTCGGGCTCCGCGTCGTCGCCGGCGTCCGGCTCGGCGC